>NZ_JBSGUP010000660.1:0-4530 GCF_053607985.1 Streptomyces sp. NPDC055078 | reverse complement strand
GTCCCGCTGAGCGCGCCCCGACCGGTCCCGACCGGACCCACCCGGTCGGTACGGCCCCGCCCGGCGCCACCCGGCCCGTCGGGTCCGGCCCGGGTGGCCCGCCCGTCGTCCGGCCCCGACCGCAGAGTCCGTACCACCGCGAGCGAGGAGTGATTCCGACATGACCGTCCGAACCGAAACGACCACGGCCGACGGCCTGTCCGATGAGTACCGCCGGTCCTACCAGGAGCAGGGCTTCGTCCGGATCCCCCAGGTCCTGTCCGCGTCCGAGGTGGCGCGGTTCAAGACGGCGTCCGAGGAACTGCTGGCCGCGGAGGGGCCGGAGATCTGGGGGGCGGGGGAGGACTCGGTGCAGGTGCACTTCGTCGCACAGGCGTGGCTCAAGCACGAGGCGCTGCGCGACCTCGCGCTGCACCCGGCGATCACCGGTATCGCCAGGAGGCTCGCCGACGCGCCGCTGCGCCTCTACAGCACCGATGTCCTGGTCAAGGCACCGCAGCACACGCTGACCACCCTCCCCACCCTGGTGCACGACGACGAGACCGGCCTGCCGCTCGACGGCCTGGAACGCACGCTCACCGCGTGGGTCGCGCTGGTCGACGTCCCCGTCGAGCGCGGCTGCCTCAGCTATGTCCCGGGCTCCCATCTGCGCGACGCCGGCCACCGGCAGACCCATATGACCAGCTTCGCCGAGCACCGCGCCATCGACGACATCTGGCCGGACTACACCTGGCAGCCCCGGGTCACCGTCCCGCTGCGGGCCGGTGACGTCGCCTTCCACCATGTCCGTACCGTGCACATGGCCGGGGCGAACCGGACCGACACCGCCCGGATGGGGCACGGCATCGTTTACATGGACGCCGACGTCACCTACCGGCCCGGCACCGAGGACGCCCATATCGCCCATATGCGGCCCGGTGAGCCGCTGACCGGCGAGAAGTTCCCGCTCGTCAAGTGACGGCGGGGCAGAGAGGACCGGCCGGGCGCGACCCGGCCGACACGGACACGACCGGCCTGGCACAACCCGGCTGATACGAACACGACCGGCCCGAGGCGACTCGGCCGACACGGACACGACCGGCCCGAGGCGACTCGGCTGACCCGACCCTGCCGAGGCGACCCGGCTGAGGCGACCGTTGGAGATGAGCGTCGGAGATGAGCGTTGTGCAAGGGACACCGAACCGCACGGAGATCGGCGAACTGGGCCGGCGGCTGCAACGGGCCCACGGCGAGCACTGGCTGCACCGGGTCAAGGGCGACCCGTACGCCGATGTGCTCCGGGGCCACACCGACGACCCGCACCCGCGATACGAGGAGATCCGCGCGCTCGGCGGTCTGTGGCGCAGCTCCACCGGCGCCTGGGTGACGGCGGACCACGGGGTCAGCGAGGCGCTGCTGAGCGGGCCGTGGCCGCACACCGCGGTGACCGGCGACGACGCCCATGTCCCGGTGGCGGACGCGGGCCTGGGCGGCGACGCGGCACACTATGAGCGGCTGCGCGAGCTGGCCGGGGCCACCGTCACCCGGTCGGCCGTCACGAGGGTGTGCCACCGGGCGGTCGACGGCCTGCCCGACCGGTTCGACCTCGTCACCGACCTCGCCGAGCGGGTTCCCGTGGACCTGCTCGGCGAGACCTTCGGGCTCTCCGGGCCGCTCCGCCGCGAACTGGCCGACGCCTGCGCCGCCGCCGGGGTCCTCCAGGACGGTGTGCTGTGCCCGCAGCGACTGGAGGTGACCCGCCGTGCGACGACCGCCGTCGACCGCCTGCGGTCGCTGTTCGCGCGGGCCGCCGGGGGCGGCGATCCGGCCGCCGACAGCCGGGCGCTGGCCATCCTGCTGGCGACCGCGGGCGTACGCACCGCCGCCACGCTGATCACAAACGCCGTACTGGCGGTGGTCGACCACCCCGGAGAGTGGGCGCGGGTGGCCGACGAACCGGCGCACGCGGCCCACGTCGTGGCCGAGGCCCTGCGGCACGATTCCCCGGTGCAGCTCCACCCGGTTGTCGCGCGGGCCGACAGCGAGTTCGCCGGTCAGCTCGTGTCGGCGGGCGAGCGGGTGGTGGTGCTCGTCGGTGCCGCGAACCGCGATCCGGCGGTCTTCGCCGAACCCGGCCGGTTCGTCACCGGCCGCGCGGCCCCCGCGCTCCTGCCCGCCCTGCACCACCGGGTGACCCTGCCGTTCGCCCGCCGCCAGGCCGAAGCCGTGGTCCGGGCGCTGGTGGCCGGGTCTCCCGGATCGCGCCGGGCGGGCCCGCAGGTGCGCAGCCGCCGCTCGCCGGTGACCAGAAACCTGCTGCGCTGCCCGCTGGCAGTCGGCTGACCTGCGTCGAGAGAAAAGGGAAACCGGCGATGAGAGTCCTGTTCACCTCGATCGAGGGCAATCACTTCCATCAGATGGTCCCCTTGGCCTGGGCCCTGCGGACCGCGGGCCACGAGGTACAGGCGGCCTGCAACGAGAAACTGGTCGACACGGTCACGCAGACGGGCCTCACCGCCGTGCCGATCGAGTCGCCGACCCTGTGGGAACAGCTCGACGGCTTCCAGCAGGAGGCGATCTCCCTCTTCAACGAGATCGGCACCAGCAGCCAGGACCCGGCCGCCGCGGCCTGGGAGGACCATCTCTCCTACGAGAACATGCTGGTCCCCGCGCTCTACCAGCCGCTCAACAACGACGCGCAGATCGACCAGCTGGTGGCGGTGGCCCGCAGCTGGCAGCCCGACCTGGTGATCTGGGAGAGCTTCTCGATCGCCGGGGCGATCGTCGCCACCAGTGTCGGCGCGGCCCACGCGCGGCTGGTCTCCGGCCCCGAGCTGGCCCTCCAGATGGAAACCCGCGGACACTTCACACACCACCGCGACCAGCAGCCCGAACAGCTGCGGGAGGACCCGACGGCCGAGTGGATCGACTGGACGCTCGAACGGCTGGGCTGCGAAGCGCGGTTCGACGAGACGATGCTGACCGGGCAGTGGGTCGTCGACACCCGGCCCGGCAGTCTGCGCCAGGAGCTGGACCTGCCCACGGTGCCGATGCGCTACGTGCCCTACAACGGGCGCTGCACAGTGCCCAGGTGGCTCTACGAACCCGCCGCGCGCCGGCGGGTGTGTGTGACTCTCGGGACATCCATCACCAGCGGCGACTCCGAGCGGTTCCGGCTGAACGAGACGCTCGCCGCCCTGTTCCAGAGCCTGGCGGGCCTGGACGTCGAGATCATCGCGGCCCTCGACCCGGCACAGCTCGACTCGCTGCCCGAGCTGCCGGACAACATCCGCACCACGGACTTCGTCCCGCTCAACGAACTCGCACCGTCCTGCTCGGTGATCGTGCACCACGCCGGATACCAGACGAAGGCCACCGCGGACCTGCACGCTGTGCCCCAGGTCGTCATCGTCGGTTACGAGTGGGTGAGCGAGGACATGGGGGTGGAGTACGAGAAGTCGGGCACCACCCTGGCCGTATCCGCCGGTGATCTGTCGGCCGAGGTGCTGCGGGAGAAGATCCTCCAACTGCTCGACGAGCCCTCGTACGCCCGGCGGGCCCGGGACCTGCGGCAGGAGATCCTCGCCATGCCGACGCCCAACGAGGTCGTACCGGTCCTGGAGAAGATGACCGGGACACACCGCCGCCCCGGCTGAACCGGCGTGGCCGCGCGGTTCCGGCGGCGGTGGACCAGGGCTCCTCATGCGCGTTTCGAGACCGGTGCGGCAGGGTCGTCGGCATGTCGAATCCGTGGGATCTCCCCGACGAACTGCCCACCGACCTCCCGGTCACCCGATGCGAACTGTCCGACGGCCGAGTGGTGTCGGCGGTGCAGGAAGCGGAAGCACACACCCTCTGGGAGGAGATCAGCAACGCGGCCCCCTACCGGAGGGCCGCCGATGGCATCAGCCCCGACGAGGCCGTCATCGACGTCGGCGCGCACATCGGGCTGGCGTCACTGCTCTTCGCCGGCCTGGTGCCCAAGAGCCGTCTGCTCGCCTTCGAACCCGCGCCCAAGGCGTTCACCTGCCTGGCCGAGAACCTCGCGCGCCATATCCCGGGGGCGAGCGCGTACCGCCAGGCGCTGGGCGCGGCGCCGGGGAAGTCCGAGCTGATCTACCGCCCCTACGTCGCCTCGGCGTCGACGCTGTACGACGACGCGGCGGACGACACCCGTAACCTCGAAGCGCATCTGGACAACATCGACGCCGACGAACAGACCAGGGAGGTCGTACGGCGGACCTTCCAGGTCACCCAGCGGGTGCCGGTCGAGGTGACCACGCTGAGCGCGGTCCTGGCGGAGCACGAGGTGGACCGGGTCGGTCTGCTCAAGGTCGATGTCGAACGCGGTGAACTCGACGTCCTCCGGGGCATCGGACCCGACTGCTGGCCCCGGATCCGGCGGGTCCTCCTCGAAGCGCACGACATAGACGGCAGGCTCGGCGAGGTCGCCGCGCGACTGGCCGGCCTCGGCTTCCGGGTCACGGTCTCCCAGTGGGGGGTCTACGTCGGCGGCAGTGTCTATCTGGTCCTGGCCGAGCGGGACTGATC
>NZ_JBSGUP010000659.1:0-4535 GCF_053607985.1 Streptomyces sp. NPDC055078 | reverse complement strand
ACCCCCAGGGCCTCAAACCCCGGCGGGGGGTGAGTGTGTTGCGCCGTTTATACCCGGCAGGGCTGAAGGTGCGGGGTGGCGACGGGAGCGTGCGAGGCGGGGGCCTACTCGGGGAGGCGGTAGCCCATGCCGCGTACGGTCTCGACGCGGTGGGCGCCGAGTTTCTTGCGCAGGGCGCGGACGTAGACGTCCACGATGTTGGAGCCGGGGTCGAAGTCGTATCCCCAGACATGGGACAGGATCTGTTCCCGGGACAGCACCTGGCCGGGGTGGCGGAGAAAGAGTTCGAGCAGGACGAACTCGCGTGCCGTGAGGTCGACCATACGTTCGCCGGAGCGGGCCCGGCGGGTGCGCAGATCCAGGGTCAGCTCGCCGTTGCGCAGGACGGTCACCTCCGGGGCGCGGGCGGCCGTACGGAGCCTGAGCCGGACCCGGGCGAGAAGTTCCTCGAAGCGGAACGGTTTGGTCATCCAGTCGTCGGCGCCGCCCTCCAGGCCCGCCACCGTGTCCCGTACGGAATCCCGCGCGGTCAGCACGATCACGGGCACCGACACCTGGGCCTCGCGGAGCTGCCGCAGGACCGTGAAGCCGTCCTTGCCTGGCAGACCGATGTCGAGCACCACCAGATCGAAGCCGCCGGTCACGGCGTAGTCGTACGCGGCCTCGCCGTCACCGACCACGGTCGTGGTGAAGCCGTTGGCCCGCAGCCCCTTCTCGACGAAGGAGGCTATCCGTTCCTCGTCCTCGACGATGAGTATCCGGTTCACAGCTCAGCTTCTCTCGGTTCCCTGTGCTCCTGCAGTACAAGGACGAAAGTGGCGCCGCCGCCGTCGGTGGGGCGCAGTTCGACCGCTCCGCCGTGGCCCTCGGCTATGGCCCGCACGATGGCGAGGCCGAGCCCGGCGCCGGTCGCGCGCGCGCCTCGGCGCGCGGTGCCGCGCCGGAACCGCTCGAAGATCACATCGGCGTCCTGCGGCTGGACGCCCGGCCCGCTGTCGGCCACGTACAGCTCGGTCCGGCCGTCGCGCGTGCGGGAGCCGATGCTGACCCGCTGGCCGGGGACGGTGTGCTGGACGGCGTTCTGGGCGAGCTGGACCATGGCCTGGGTGATCCGCTGCGGATCGAGGCGGGTCTCGGCGTCGGCGGCCTCGGCGAGCCGCCACTCGCGCTCGCCCAGCGCCCTGGCCTTGACGAAGACATCGGCGGTCAGCTCGCCGAGCTGCACCGGCTCGGGGGATACGAAGTCGGGCCGCTCGGCCTTGGCGAGCAGCAGCAGATCCTCCACGATCCGGCTCATCCGATCCAGCTCCTCCATCACGATCCGGACCGTCTCCTCGCGCTCGGCCGGATCGTCGCCCATCAGCTCCAGATGGCCGCGGACGATGGTGATGGGGGTACGCAGCTCATGCCCCGCGTCGTCGACGAACTCGCGCTGGGCGGCGAAGGCCCGCTCCAGCCGGTCCAGCATCGCGTTGAAGGTCTCGGCGAGGGCCGCGATGTCGTCGCGGCCCTGGACCGGTATGCGCTGGGTCAGATCCTGCTCGGTGAGTTGCGCGGCCGTCATTCTGATGAGTCGCACAGGTTTGAGTATGCGGCCGGCGACCCCCCAGCCGATACCGGTCGTCATCAGCAGGGCGACCCCGGAGATGGCGAGCAGCATGGTGAAGACCTGATTGGCCCTGGCCTGCTCGCCCTCGGGGTGGAACGCGACGACGAAGGCCGCCGGGGGATGGCCGGGGCTCGATCCGACGGTGACCTTCGCCCAGCGGATCTCGCCCTGCGGGCGCTGGAGCGTGCCGGTCGACTCGGTGGAATCGAAGACCGCCGACAGGGCGCGGGAGTCCTCCGCGAGGGGGTGGTCGACCCGGGTCTCGCGCGACTGGACCTTCTTCGCGGGGGTGGCGCCCGAGCGGCCGATCAGCCCGAGCAGTTCCTCGTCGGGGTCGGCGTACTGCCGCTCCAGGAACAGCCTCAGCAGCGGATCGGGGTCGGTGAACTTCTGCCCCGTCCGGGGGTCGACCCCCTGCTTGACGAAGTTGGCGAACTCTCCGGCCTCCTGGACGAGGAGCCCGTTGATCCGGTGGTCGACATCCCGCAGCAGGACCGATCGGGTGGCGGTGGCGACGGCCGCGAGGGCCACCGCCATCACGAGCAGCAGCCACAGGAGGATGCGCAGCCGGGCGGAGACCCGGTGGCGTACGGGTTCAGCCGTCGTCACCGATGTCGTCGCCGCCCGGGCCGTCGTCGCCCTGTCCGTTGCCGTCGTCGTTGTTGTCATCGCCGGAAGGATTATTGCCCGACCGGGAAGGACTGTTGCCCGTGGGGTTCTCGCTCACCGGCGGCGGGGCCACCGTCTCGTCGCGCGGGGTGTGCTTGGGCGAGCTGGGGGAGACCGTGGGTGAGCCGCTCTCCAGTTCGACCTTCGGCGGTACTTTCCGGGCGTCGGGACTGTCGGTCAGGGCGTAACTCGTCACCGCGATACCCAGTGGTATCGCGACGACGGCGGCCAGGGCCGCTATGCGGTGAGAAAAGACCATGGGTCCCATGGTGACCGCAGTAGCCGGGATGCCGGATGAGGCCCGGATGAAGAATTCTTCATCCGGGGCGCCCGGTCCGGGCACGCGGACGGTGGGCCGGCGGACCCGCGGCGGCCTCGGGCAGCCCGATGACGGAGCGGCCGGACGGCCAGGGGGCTCGGTGACGGAGCGGCCGGGCGGCCGGGGGGCTCGGTGACGGGGCGGCCGGGCGGCCCTCAGGACTCCAGGCCGATCGCGAAGGCGGCCTCCAGATCGTGCTGCGAGTACGTGCGGAACGCCACATGGGTGTCCGTCGCCTCGACGCCCTCGATCCTGCTGATACGGCCCGGGATCACATCGGCCAGATCGTCGTGCCGGGCCACCCGCACCATCGCGATGAGGTCGTACGTACCGGTGACGGAGAAGACCTCGCTGACGCTGTCCAGCGCCGCGATCGACTCGGCGATCTCGGGAATGCGGTCCACGCTGGTCTTGATGAGCACGATCGCGGTGATCACGGCTTGCTTACTCCCTCGGTGGCCGCGGCTGGGACCTTCACTCTATGGCCTGTCCGGCGGATCCCGCTGGGCCCGCGTGCGCTGGGCCCTGGCGGGCCCGGGTGAGGGTGCCCTTGGCCGCCGGGCCCAGGGGAGGACCTCCGGGCCGCGTTGTCGGCGGTCGCCGATAGGGGCCCCCTACGCCTGGGGGCGTGGGAGGTGCCCCCGCCCTCTGCCATGGGGGAGCCCACGCTTGCGCCCACGATCCGTTCCCTCGGCCCTGGCGGGCCCGGGGAGGCCCACCCCATGGGGAGACCCGGGCGCCAGGCCGCCCGCTCCCTCACCCGGCCTGATCCGTCGGACAGACCGCCGCCCCGCGGCCGAAGCGTCCCCAGGCATAGAGGAATCCGGCGCCAAAACCCACCAGATGTGCCAGATACGCCACTCCTGGGCCGCCCCGGCCCGCGCCGGAGGCCGCGAGCCACTGGAGGGCGAACCAGAAGACCAGCACGAGCCAGGCGGGGAAGCGCAGGGGCAGGAAGAAGAGGAAGGGGAAGAGACTGGTGACCCTGGCCTTCGGGAAGAGGAAGAGGAAGGCGCCGAGTACGCCGGAGATCGCCCCGGACGCGCCCACGAGGGTCTCGTCGGACCCGGCGTTGGCCGTCGCGTAGGCGAGCAGCGCGACATAGCCCGTGCCGGCGTAGAAGAGGGTGAACTCGATCCGCCCCATGCGTTCCTCGGCCATCGCGCCGAAGACGTAGAGGAAGAGCATGTTGCCCAGCAGATGCAGCCAGTTGCCGTGGACGAACAGAGCGCTGAAGGGGGTCGGCAGCGTGCCCGATGCTCCGCTCATCAGTTCGGCGGGGATCACCCCCCACCGCTCGAAGTACCCGGCCTGCGCCGCGAGCAGCGCGTCACCCGTCCCGTACGCCGGATTCAGTCCCGAGACGGGGCTGATCAGGAAGACCGCGCAGCAGCCCGCGATCAGGCCGTACGTCACCGTGGGGCCCCGCACCGCGCCCCGGAGCGCGTCCCTGGCCACACCCCGCCAATCGAACATGGACAGATCATGGCGTAGCGGGCCGGAACGGTACAGAGTGCCTCGCCGTGTCACCGGGCACCCGCGAGGCCATAGAGTTACAGGGAGTACACCCGCAGTCCGACGGCGCACCGCGGCCCCCGCACCTCGTACGACGGCACTCCGCGTACGAGACGACCGTACGACGAAAGAGGACGGAACGATGACGACGGTTCCCTCGCCGACGGCCGGCACCCGCTGGCGCTGCGCACTCTGCGGCAATCTCACCCGGTTCGATGTGACCCGCTCGTCGAAGGTCGTCGAGTACGTCCATCTGGACCTGGCGGGCGAGCCGAAGGTCGAGGAGCGCGAGGTCCTCAGTGAGACCATCGAGTCCGTGCGCTGCCGCTGGTGCAGCGCCGTGGACAAGATCGAGCTGGTGGACAGGCCGGGCACCGGCTCCTGAGGCCGGCGCCGGAGGCGGTAGGGGTAATGAGGTGACGG
>NZ_JBSGUP010000658.1:0-4539 GCF_053607985.1 Streptomyces sp. NPDC055078 | reverse complement strand
CTACACCTATGTCGCCCGCTCCGCCCCCGTGCCCTGGACGTCACCGCGCGCCCTGAAGGTGGGGCGCGCGCTCCAGGAGATGCTGCTCCACCTGGACGCGACCCCGATGCCCGACGGCCTCCGGCTGCGGACCCAGCGGGTCATCCTGGAGATGCTCCAGGACGACCCGCGCCCCGTGCTGGAGGTGCCCGTCCCGGCGGACCGGCGCATCCGGGCCCTGGCGGACGACGTACTGCGCGACCCGGACAGCGACCGCTCGGTGGAGGAGTGGGCGGCGCGGCACGCGCTCAGCGTACGGACCGTCACCCGGGCGTTCAGCCGTGACGTCGGGATGTCGTTCACCCGCTGGCGCTCGCTGGTGCGGATGTCCGCCGCGATGACCCTGCTCACCCAGGGCCACCCAGTCAGCCTCGTCGCGCACCGCTGCGGCTACTCCACGACCAGCGCGTTCAGCGCCGCGTTCCGCCGGGTGACCGGCGCCAGCCCGACCGAGTATCTGCGCGAGCGCTCCGTGGCCGGTGGCCCCTGACGGGGGCGCCGGCCGACCTCGGCGGGGGCGCCGGCCGACCTCGGCGGGGGAGTGGCCGATTCGCGACGCACCCTGGCCGGGGCGCGACGCCGGACCGCCCCGGTCTTCCCTAGCGTTGGTCGAAGTGAGGGTTACCTAACTTCCGGTACGGGGAGGCCGACCGCACCCGTACCCCGGCCGCGCGCCCATGCCCCGCACCGCTGTGACGGCGCTCACCCCCGACCGCCGCCGTGCCGCCCCGCGGTGCACCGAACCGAGGAGAACCATGTCCCTACCCCCGGCCGCCCCCACGGCCGCAGCCGCTCCGGCACCCCGGCGCACCAGAGTCTGGACCCGGGTCGCGGGGCTGGCGGTCGCCGCCGCACTCGTCCTGACCGGCTGCGGGGGAGGCGGCTCCGCCTCGGGCTCCGACGGGGACGGCAAGGCCGCGAAGGCGGCATCCGCCGCGTTCCCGGTCAGCATCAAGCACGCCCACGGCACCACCGAGATACCCGCAAAGCCCAAGCGCGTCATCGCGGTGAGCTGGATGTCCCTGGACGTGGTCGCCGCGCTCGGCACCGTCCCCGTCGGCGTCGACGAGCAGTGGGGCGGCGACAAGGACGGCTACAACCCCTGGTTCCGCACCCAGGTCGAGAAGCTCGGCGGTGAACTCCCCGAGATCCTCAACTACGGGGACTCCGGCGAGATGGACTTCGAGCAGATCCTGTCGCTCGACCCCGACCTCATCATCGGCCTGTACTCCGGTATCAAGGACGTCGACTACAAGCGGCTCAGCGAGATCGCGCCCACACTGCCGTATCTGGAGAAGCCCTTCGACGGCGGCACCTGGCAGCACATGACCCGCACGATCGGCAAGGCCCTCGGCGAGACGGCGAAGGCCGAGAGCCTGGTCACCGATGTGGAGGGCCGACTCGCCACCGTCGCGAAGGAGAACCCTCAGTTCAAGGACAAGACCTTCGCCTACGGTGTCTCCCTGTCACCCGGCGCCACCGATCTCGGCCTGTATGTCGAATACGACCCCCGGGTGCGGCTCCTCACCGAGATGGGCTTCAGAAACACCCCATCGATGAAGCGCATCACGGACGCGGTCAAGGGCACCAACTGGTACGGCGGCGTCAGCCTGGAGAAGCTCGACACCATCGAGGCGGACGTCTTCGTGGCCTGGGCCAACGGTGCCAAGGAAGTCGACTACACCCTCAAGGACCCCGTCTTCCAGCGCTGGGCGCCCATCGCAGGCAAGCGGTACGCGTTCGTCCAGGACGCCGCCCTCGGCATGGCCACCAGCGGCCCGTCCGTCCTGTCGATCCCCTGGGCGCTGGAACGGTATGTGCCGATGCTCGCCGACGCGGTCGCGGGCAAGGGCGCCAAGGGCGCTCCCGCCTCCTGACCCGAGCGACCGCCTCCGTACCCCGCAAGCCCACCCGCGAGGATCACCCGTGACGACGACCGCTCCACCATCCGGTGAGACCATTCCCGGGCACCGTGCCGCGGGCCCGGCCCCGTACTCCGGTACGGGCCTGGTCCCGCGGCACCGGCACCGCTTCCTGGTGCTGCTGGCCGCCGTCGTGGTGCTGCTCACCGTCTCCGTGCTCAGCGTCCTGGTCGGCGCGCGGGCGATCGCGCCGGGGACCGTGTGGGACGCGCTGTTCCACTTCGACGGCTCCGCGGACGAACAGGTGATGGTCCGCGAACTCCGCGTGCCACGCACCGTGATCGGACTGCTGGTGGGCGCCGCCCTCGGACTGTGCGGCGCCCTCATCCAGGCGTTCACCCGCAATCCGCTCGCCGACCCGGGCGTCCTCGGGGTCAACGCGGGCGCGGGCTTCGCCGTGGCCTTCGCCGTCGGCGTGCTCGGGCTCACCGACCCGGCCGAGTTCGTGTGGTTCGCGCTCGCCGGGGCGTTCGCCCTGACCGTCATCGTCTACACCCTGGGCTCGCTCGGCGCCGACCGCGCCACCCCGGTGAAACTCACCCTCGCCGGGGTGGCGCTCACCGCCGTGTTCAGCGGGCTGACCTCCGCGCTCACCCTCAAGAACCTGGCCACGCTCGACATCATGCGGTTCTGGGGTGTGGGGTCCATCGGCGGGCGCCCGCTCGACATCCTTCCGGTCGCCGTTCCCCTGATCGGGACCGGAGCGCTCCTCGGGCTGCTCACCGCCCGCTCCCTCAACGCCCTCGCGCTCGGCGACGACAACGCCCGCGCCCTGGGTGTACGACTGGGCGCGACCCGGACGGCCGTCGTCCTCGCAGTCACCCTGCTCGCCGGGACCGCCGTCGCCGTCGCCGGTCCCATCGGCTTCGTCGGACTGATGGTGCCGCACGTGGTGCGCTGGTTCACCGGCCCCGACCAGCGGTGGATCCTCCCGCTCACCCTCCTGGTCGCACCCGCCTTCCTGCTGGCCGCCGACATCGTCGGGCGCGTGGTCCTGCCGTCCGGGGAACTGCGGGTCGGCCTGGTCACCGCGCTGGTCGGCGCCCCCGTCCTGGTCGCCCTCGTCCGGCGCCGGAACGCGAGCGGACTGTGAGCGAACACCCCATGGGCACGCACGCCGCAGCCACCCGGCCCACGGGCACCCCCGCCACCGGGAAGCCGTCTCCGCACGTCGACTTCGGCCGCCCCACCTGGGCGTGGCGGCGCTTCGGCACCGCGCTGCGCGTGGACCGCCGTACCGTCCTGGTCTGCGGCACGCTCACCGCCGCCGTCCTCGTACTCGGCGTACTGACCCTCGGCACCGGGTCCATCTCGCTGACCCCGGGCCAGGTCGTCACCGCGCTCGTGGACCCGGATTCCGACCGCCGCGCCCGGCTCGTCGTGGTGGACTGGCGACTGCCGAGGCTGCTGTTCGCGCTGGTCTGCGGTGCCGCGCTGGCGGTCAGCGGGGCGCTCTTCCAGTCCCTCACCAAGAACCCGCTCGGCTCCCCCGACATCATCGGCTTCTCCTCCGGTTCCTACGCGGGGGCCACGGTCGTGATGCTGTTCCTCGGCACCGCCAACCACCTGGCTGTCGCGACCGGTTCGCTGATCGGCGGGGCCGCCGCCGCGCTGGTGGTGTACCTGCTGGCGTACCGCGACGGGCTGCATCCGTTCCGGCTCATCATCGTCGGTATCGCGGTCGGTGCCGGTCTCAGCTCGCTGACCTCGATGCTGCTGCTCTCCAGCAGCCCGCACCAGGCGATGCTGGCCGCGACCTGGGCCGCCGGGTCGCTCAGCGGCCTCGGATTCGGCGAGCTGGGGCCCACCGCCGTCGCCTTCGCCGTGCTGCTGCTCTGCTCCGCCGTGGTCGTCCGGCCCCTGGTCCAGCTGGAGATGGGCGACGACACGGCCGTGGCCCTGGGCGTCCGGGCGCAGCCCGTACGGCTCGCCGCGACCGTCGTCGGGGTCGCGCTCACCGCCCTGGTGACGGCCGCCGTGGGCCCGATCGCGTTCATCGCGCTCGCCGCCCCCCAGATCGCCCAGCGGCTGACCAGGAGTTCCACCACGCTGCGGATCGTGCCCGCCGCGCTCACCGGGGCCCTGGTCCTGGTCGCCGCCGACTTCGCCGCGCAGCGCGTCGACCTGCCGGTGGGGGTGGTGACCGTCTGCGTCGGCGGCCTCTACCTCGCCTGGCTGCTCGCCCGCCAGTACGCGGCCCGCCGCTGAGCCCCGCCCTTCCGCTCTCCCGAGGACCCCTCATGCCCCCGAAGACCGACCGTTCCGAGCCGAACCGCGTACCGGAGCCGAGCCACGAGCCGGAGCCGAGCCACGAGCCGGAGCCGAGCCACGTACCGGAGCCGAGCCACGGGCCGGATGGTGCGCCCGAGCCGGCTCACGTACCGGAGCCGGCTCACGCACCCGGGCCGAACCGCGTACCGGATCGCGCGCCCGCTCACGCACCCGGGCCGGACCCGATGGCGAAATCCGCCCCGGCCACCGCCCCGGACCCGGCCACGACTCCCTGGAGGCGGCAGTCGCCGCCGTCCACGAGCGGCACCAGGTGCTGCGCACGGCCTTCCGGATGGACCCCCGGCCC
>NZ_JBSGUP010000657.1:0-4562 GCF_053607985.1 Streptomyces sp. NPDC055078 | reverse complement strand
GCCCCGGACACTTCGGGCTGCCCGGTCAGGATTCCCCGCAGATCGGCGTCCACATACGTCGGCCGGTGCTCGGGCGGCGCGGCAAGCAGCCGCGCCGCGTCCGTCACTCCGGTCAGGACCAGCAGCGAAACGACCCCGCCGTTGAACGCGCCCTCGATGTCCGTGTCGAGCCGGTCCCCCACCACCAGCGGCTTCCGCGCCCCCGTCCGCAGAATCGTCTCCCGGTGCATCGGCGGCAGCGGCTTCCCCGCCACCTGCGGCTCCGCCCCCGTCGCGATCCGTACGACCTCCACCGCCGCGCCGTTGCCGGGCGCGATCCCCCGCGCGCCGGGAATGGTCAGATCGGTGTTGGACGCGAACCATGGCACCCCTCGCGCGATCGCGTAGCACGCCTCCGCGAACCGCCCCCACTCCAGCCCGGGACCGCCGTACCCCTGCACCACCGCCGCCGGATCGTCATCCGCCGACTCCACCGGTACGAGCCCCCGCTCACGCAGCGCGACCCGCAGCCCGTCCCCGCCGATCACCAGCACCCGCGACCCGGCCGGCACCTGCTCGGAGATCAGCCGGGCCACCGCCTGCGCGGAGTTGATCACATCATCGGCGGCGGTCGGCACCCCCAGCTCGGTGAGATGCGCCGCCACCACCTCCGGCGGCCGAAGCGCGTTGTTCGTCACATACGCGAGCCGCATCCCGCCGTCCCGCGCCGCCAGCAGCGAGTCCACGGCGTACGCGATCGCCTCCCCGCCCGCGTACACCACACCGTCCAGGTCCAGCAGCGCGGTGTCGTACGCCTCACTCAGCGCCGCCGCACTGCCGCCCGGCCGGTTTCTGATCCGCTGACTCATCCGACCTCGCCCCTCGATAGCCGCCACTCCCCCGATCATCGCTCATCCCACGACCCACATACGATGCACGGATGAACAGCGAAGGTCCCGCGGCCAACGACGGTCTGCGACTGATCCCCTTCCGTGGCCTGCGGTATGTCCCCGAGCGGGTCGGTTCTCTGGCAGCCGTGACCTCTCCTCCCTACGACGTCGTCGTACGGCCCGACGGACTGCACCACCTCGAATCGGCCGACCCGTACAACATCGTCCGGCTGATCCTGCCCCAGGCCACCACCCCCGCCGCCCGCCACCAGCAGGCCGCCGACACCCTCTCCCACTGGCTCGACGAGGGCATCATCGCCCCGGACCCGCTGCCCGCGCTCTATGTGTACGAGCAGCGCCACGGCGACATCCTCCAGCGCGGCGTCATCGGCGCGCTCGCCCTGTCCGAACCCGCCGATGGTGTCGTCCTCCCCCATGAGGACGTGATGCCGGACATCGTGGCGGACCGGGCGGCCCTGATGCGGGCCACGGGCGCCAATCTGGAACCGCTGCTCCTCAGCTATCGCGGTATGGGCAACGCGACCGGCACGACCGCCGTGGTCGAACGGACCGTACTGCGCTCCCCCCTGCTCGCCACCACCACCGAGGACGGCTTCAGCCACCGGCTGTGGTCACTCACCGACCCGCGCGACCTCGCCGAGATCAGCGCCGATCTCGCCGACCGCCAGGCCCTCATCGCCGACGGCCACCACCGCTGGGCGACCTACCTGCGACTGCGCGCCGAGCACCCCTCGGCCGCCCCCTGGAGCTACGGACTGGTCCTGCTGGTCGACACCTCGCGCTACCCGCTGCGCGTCCGGGCGATCCACCGCCTGCTCCACCGCCTCCCCGTCGCGACCGCCGTCACCGCACTGACCGGCTCGTTCCGCGTCCGCCGTCTCGAACTCCCCCTCCCTCAGGCCCTGGACGCCCTCGCCGAAGCGGCCTCCGAGACCAACGCCTTCCTCCTCGCGGGCGACGGCTCCTTCCATCTCATCGACCGCCCGGCCCCGGATCTGCTCGCCCGGACCGTGCCCGCCGACCGCCCCAGAACCTGGCGCACCCTGGACGCGACCGTCCTTCACTCCACCCTCCTGGACCACATCTGGCACGTCCCGGACGCCCCCGAACACATCACCTACATCCACGACACGTCCGCCGCCGTCACCCAGGCCGAACGCCACGGCGCCACGGCGGTACTGATGCATCCCGTACGGGAGGAGGTGGTACGGGAGCTGGCAGAGGTAGGCGTCACCATGCCCCGCAAGTCCACCTCCTTCGGCCCCAAGCCGGCGACCGGCCTGGTCCTGAGAAGCCTCACGCTGAACTGACGAAGGGCGGCACCCGGTGGGGTACCGCCCTTCTC
The DNA here is from genome assembly GCF_053607985.1 of Streptomyces sp. NPDC055078. Taxonomy (NCBI): domain Bacteria; kingdom Bacillati; phylum Actinomycetota; class Actinomycetes; order Kitasatosporales; family Streptomycetaceae; genus Streptomyces; species Streptomyces sp. NPDC055078. Next base: position 2,327 of record NZ_JBSGUP010000657.1, on the reverse strand, counting down.
GATCCATCAACGGCTACGCGTCCTCGTCATCCTCCGCGTCACCCTCGGCCTCCGGCTCGCCGACGCCATCCGTGACTTCCGCGTCATCGGTGTCGCCGACGCCATCGGTGTCATCCATGTCATCCGTATCGACACTGTGGTCCATGTCCTCGGTGACATCGACGAACTCCACACCGTCCATCTCGGCCAGCCGGTCCGAGGCATCGGTCACCCCGTCCTTGTCGGCCTCCAGCGCCTTGGCGAACCACTCACGGGCGTCATCCTCCCGCCCGGCCGCCAGCAGAGCATCGGCATACGCGTAACGCAGCCGGGCCGTCCAGGGCTGTACGGAGTTCGAGGCCAGCTCCGGGCCCTGAAGGGTCACGATGGCGGCGTCCAGCTGCCCCAAGTCCCGCCGCGCCCCGGCCGCCACGAGCCGCATCTCCACCTGCCCGGCCTTGTCGAGCTTCTGCACCTCGGCCTCACCGGCCATGGCGAGCGCCCGCTCGGGCCGCCCGAGCCCCCGCTCGCAGTCCGCCATGACGGGCCACAGCTCAACCCCGCCGCTCATCCGCCGCGCCGCCCTGAACTCGGACAGCGCCTCGGTGTACTTCTGGGTCGCGTACGCGGCGAATCCCGCCGCCTCACGGACCGCGGCCACCCGGGAGGCGAGCCGCAGCGCGATCCTGGAGTAGGCATACGCCTGCTCGGGGTCCTCGTCGATCAGCTTGGCGACCATCACCAGATTCTTGGCGACATCCTCGGCGAGCCCCTTCGGCAGGCTCTGCAACTCCTGCCGTACGTCCTTGTCGATCTCGTCGCCGGTGACGTCCTCGGGAATCGGCAGCCGCCTGATCGGCTCACGCTCGGGGCGCTCACGGTCACGGTCGTCCCTGCGCCCGCCGTATCCGCCCCGGTCATCACGCCGCCCATAGCCACCGCCACCGGGCCGCCCACCTCGGTCACGGCCATCGGACCGCCCACCGCGATCGTCCCGCGCCCCGCGGTACCCACCACGGTCGTCCCGCCGGTCATCCCTGCGGAACCCGCCACCGGACGGCCGGTCATCGCGACGCGGCGCACGGTCATCACGCCGGAACCCGCCCCCGGTGGGCCGGTCCCCGCCACGATCGTCGCGGCGGTCGTCCCTGCGGAAGCCGCCACCGGACGGCCGATCGTCCCGCCTGTCGTCCCTGCGGAAGCCCCCACCGGACGGCCGATCGTCCCGCCTGTCATCACGTCGGTCGTCGCGCCTGTCATCACGGCGGTCGTCGGGGCGCGGACCACGATCACGATCACGGTCGTCCCTGCGGAACCCACCACTCGGCCGGTCATCGCGGCGACCATAACCGCCGCCACCAGTACCACCACCGCCACCGGAACCGGCCGGACGGGACCCACGATCATCACGAGGCCCTCGGTACCCACCACGGTCATCATCACGACGGAAGGAGGGACGGTCATCACGCCGGAACCCGCCACCGGACGGCCGGTCATCACGCCGATCATCCCGACGCGGCGCGCGATCGTCCCTGCGGAACCCACCACCGGGCGGCCGGTCGTCCCGACGATCGTCACGACGGAACCCGCGATCACGGTCGTCCTGACGACCATAGCCACCGCCACCACCACTGCTGCTGGGACGACCGCCTCGGTCGTCCCGGTCCCGGGCCCCTCGGTACCCACCACGGTCGTCGTCGCGGCGCGGACCACGATCACGGTCATCCCGACGGAATCCACCACCGCTGGTGGGCCGGTCGTCCCTACGGAACCCACCACCGGACGGGCGATCGTCCCGCCGGCCATCACGCCTGTCATCACGTCGGTCATCGCGCCGGTCGTCGCGGCGCGGACCACGATCACGATCACGGTCGTCCCTACGGAACCCACCACCCGGCCGATCGTCACGGCGACCATAACCGCCGCCACCAGTACCACCACCGCCACCGGAACCGGCCGGACGGGACCCACGATCATCACGAGGCCCCCGGTACCCACCACGGTCACGGTCATTGTCACGACGGGGCCCACGGTCACGGTCGTCACGACCACCACGGAATCCGCCCCGGTCGCCACCGTCCCTACGACGCGGCTCGCGCTCCGGACGATCGTCGGGAGAGTTGGTGGACATCGACGTGACTCCTGTCTTCGGGTACTGCGGTCATTCTCGCGCAACCGGCCATCGGATGCGCTTTGGCATAGCAAACACAAAAAGACCCTTGGTCCAGCGTGAACGCTGGACCAAGGGCCCTAAATAATTGTTCGGCGGTGTCCTACTCTCCCACAGGGTCCCCCCTGCAGTACCATCGGCGCAGTATGGCTTAGCTTCCGGGTTCGGAATGTAACCG
>NZ_JBSGUP010000656.1:0-4566 GCF_053607985.1 Streptomyces sp. NPDC055078 | reverse complement strand
GGAGGGCCCGGAGCCGCCCGGAGGAGGCAGGCGAGCCGCTCCCGGGAGCCCCCGAAGATTTTTTCCCGGGCGTTGAACGCACCGCCGCCCCCGGTCCGTACCTAGGGCCATGAACGGCGCACCTGAGCGTCGCCATCAGGGTCTCAAGGGACAACAGGAGTGGACATGAACACCTGGCGTAACGCCTCGCTCGCGGTGACTGCGGCGGCCGTACTCGTGCTGACGACGGCGTGCGGTCAGGACAAGGGCGACGAGAACACGACCGGTCAGAAGGTCGGCGCGGCCAGCTCGGCGCAGCCCGGGAGCGGTGGCTACGACGACTACGGCTCCTCCGGCTCCAACGCCGCCCAAGGCCAGGGGACGGCGGCCAAGCCGGCCGGCCAGCTCGCCGTGTGGGACAGCAGGGAACTCGGCAAGGTCGTCACCGACAGCGCGGGATTCACCCTCTACCGCTTCGACAAGGACACCGCCTCCCCACCGAAGTCGAATTGCGACGGCGACTGCGCGAAGGCATGGCCCGTGGTGGCCGCGGGCGGGGCGACCGCCGCGCCCGGCGTCGATGCCGCCCTGATCGGTGAGGTCACCCGTACCGACGGCTCCAAGCAGCTCACCATCGGCGGCTGGCCGATGTACCGGTTCGCCAAGGACACCAAGGCCGGGGACGCCAAGGGCCAGGGTGTCGGGGGCACCTGGTTCGCCTCCGCTCCCGACGGCAAGAAGGCCAAGGCCGGCGCGGGTACCGGGGCCGGGGCGGGCGGGGACTACGGCACCGGCGGCACCGACTCGGGTGCCCAGGGCGCCGACCTCGCGGGCCTGTCCACCCGCAAGGACCCCAAGCTCGGCGAGATCGTCGTCGACAAGAACGGGATGACCGTCTACCGGTTCATGAAGGACTCGGCCTGGCCGATGAAGACGGCCTGCACGGGCGATTGCCTGAAGAAATGGCCGGTTGTCGCCCCCGTCGACAAGAACGACACCAAGGGAATCCTGAAGAAGGGATTCGTCACCTTCAACCGCCCCGACGGAATCAAGCAGCAGACCATCGACTGCTGGCCGCTCTACACCTTCGCGGGCGACACGAAGGCCGGTGACACCAACGGGCAGGGCGTCGGCGGCACCTGGTTCGTGGTAACCCCGCAGGGCAAGCCGGTCGGAGCGCCCAAGTAGTCCTCACGCAGCGCCTCCGGCCCCAGCCGGCCCGTCTCACGCCCCCCGCGTGACGGCGGGCCGGTTGCCGTGCCGCTGTCATGTGACCAAGAACGGACCGCGAATTTCCGTTTGGGCTCGCCCAATTGGCGGGCGATCAGTAGCCTCGGCTCGAACACTGGCCACGCACATGGCCGGACTTACTCCGTGGCGACTTGGATGGAGACATCGATGGAGCGTCCCGCCTGGGCCCCGCCCGGCATCGACATATCGGTGCCGAGCGTGTCCCGCATGTACGACTACTACCTGGGCGGCTCGCACAACTTCGAGGTCGACCGTGAGGCCGCCCGCAAGGCCATGGAGTTCCTGCCGGGCCTGCCGAAGATCATGCAGGCCAACCGGGCCTTCATGCGCCGCGCGGTGAATTACGCGGCGAGTGAGGGGATCACTCAGTTCCTCGACATCGGATCCGGAATACCGACATTCGGAAATGTTCACGAGGTCGCGCGGAAGGCCAGCGACCGGTCCCATGTCGTCTATGTGGACCACGACCCGGTCGCGGTCGCCCACGGCCGCGCGGTACTCGAAGACGACTCCCAGGCCGCCGTCGTGGCGGCCGACCTGCGTAAACCCCGGCAGATCCTGGAAAGTCCCGAAGCCGCCGCGCTGTTCGACCTGAAAGAGCCGGTGGCGCTCCTCCTGGTCGCTGTGCTCCACTTCCTGGAGGACACGGACGATCCGTACGACGCCGTACGGACCCTTCGGGACGCACTCGCGCCCGGCAGTCTGATCGTCATCACCCATGCCGCGTACGACGGAGTCCCGGTGTCGGAGGAACGGACGGTCGGCGCGGTCGACGTCTACCGGGAGATCCGCAATCCACTCATCATGCGTTCACGCGAGCAAATTGCTCGTTTCTTCGAGGGGTACGAGATGGTCGAGCCCGGACTGGTGTCCATGCCGCACTGGCGGCCCGACACCCCCGCCGAGCAGGAGGACCCATATGCCTTCTCCGGTTTCGCAGGGGTGGGGCACAAGGCGTGATGACGCCCTCGTACACGGCGGACCCGGACGGACCCGAGGACAGAGTCCGCCGATTCGCGACCATATGGAGCCGTGCCGTCTTCCCGGTGACGGCCACTTCGCTCACCCGGCCCGAGGTCGAGGAGCATTTGCTGCCGCTGGCACGGCAACTGAGTGAACTGCTGCACGCACGGACCTTCGACCCCAAGGCCGCCCAGGGCATCGGGGCCGCGCTCATCGACGCCCACTGCACCGATCCCGAGGTGCTGAGCCGGACCCTCGGCGTCATCGACGCCTATCTGGTGCTCTACTGCGGCGGCGAGGCGGGGCAGCACCCGGGGGGCCGGATCCCGGAGCAGCAGCAGACACCCGGACAGAGCGCCGAGGACAGCCGGGCGCGCTGTGCCCGGCTCCAGCACGCGCTGGCCGCGGGCTTCGCCCACGGGCTGCGCGAACGCACCCTCGCGGAGCAGGAGGCCATCGCCCGGTCCTCCCTCCAGGCCCGCAACGACGCCGTCAGCGCGCTGCACGCCACCGAGACCCGGCTGCGAGCGGTGTTCGAGGGTGCCGCGATCGGCATCGGGATCGCCGACCTCGAAGGCAACGTCCTGGAGGTCAACGAGACCCTGACCCGGATGCTCGGCGGCCTGGAGAAGCAGGTGCGCGGCAAGAAGGTCACCGACTGGGCCCACCCCGACGACCTGCCCCATATGTGGCAGCTGTACCGGGAACTGGTCCGCGGCGAACGCGATCAGTACCGGGTCGAGAAGCCGTTTCTCCGCAACGACGGCACCGTCCTGTGGACCAATATGACCGTCTCCCTGCTCCGTGACCCGGAGGGCAGGCCCCAGTACCAGCTTGCACTCCTGGAGGACACCACCGAGCGCCGGCTGCTCACCCTGCGGCTGCGGTACGAGGCCACCCACGACGCGCTCACCGGTCTGCCCAACCGGACGCTGTTCTTCGAACGGCTGGAGAAGGCGCTCTCCGCGAGTGACCGGCACTCCCGCTTCGGGCTCTGTTATCTCGACCTCGACGGTTTCAAGGCCATCAACGACAGCCTCGGCCACGCCACCGGCGACCGGCTGCTGGTGGAGGTCGCGGACCGGCTCCAGAGCTGCGCCACCGCACCCGGCGAGATGGTGGCCCGCCTCGGCGGCGACGAGTTCGTGGCACTGACCACCGGTCCCGACAGCCAGCACGAGGCCGCCGAACTCGCCTCCCGTATCCTCTCCGGGCTCGCCGCGCCGATCCGGGTGGACGGACGGGAGTTCACCGTCCGGGGCTCCATCGGCATCGTCGAGGGCCCGGCGGGCGAGCACACCACCGCGGAGGTGCTGCGCAGCGCCGATATCACCATGTATCGGGCCAAATCGGCGGGCGGCAACCGCTATGAGATCGCCGACCCGGAACTGGACGCCCGCGCCATCACCCGCCACGGGCTGACCACCGCACTGCCCGCCGCGCTGGAACGCGGCGAGTTCTTCATCGAGTACCAGCCGCTGGTGCACATGGACGACGGGAGCGTGCACGGCGCCGAGGCCCTGGTGCGCTGGTGCCATCCGCAGCACGGGGTCCTGGGGCCGGACCAGTTCATTCCGCTCGCCGAGCGCACCGGACTGATCGTGCCGCTGGGCCGTTGGGTGCTCCAGGAGGCCGTACGGCAGGCCAGATTCTGGCAGGAACGTCACACCGACGGCGGACCCCTGCGCATCAATGTGAATGTCTCACCCACCCAGCTCCACCACCCCGGTCTGGTCACCGACACGGTCGCCGTCCTGGAGGGCTCCGGCCTCGAACCGGGCGCCCTCTGTCTGGAAGTCACCGAGTCGGCCCTGATCGGTGCGGACGAAGGTCTGCTGAAGCCGCTGCGCCAGCTCGCCGAGATGGGGGTGGATATCGCGCTCGACGACTTCGGCACCGGCTACTCCAACCTCGCCAACCTCCGCCGGCTGCCCGTGAGCGTCCTCAAGCTGGACCGCTCCTTCACCCAGGGGATGCAGCAGCTCCCGGTCGACCCCGTCGATCTGAAGATCGTCGAGGGCATCGTGTCGCTGGCGCACAGCCTGGAGCTGGCCGTCACCGTGGAGGGCGTGGAGACGGGGGTACAGGCGGCCCGGCTGCGGGAGCTGGGCTGCGACACGGCCCAGGGCTGGTACTACGCCCGCCCGGGGCCGCCGGACAAACTGCACGCGCTGTCCCTGGCGGACGCGGTCTGAGTCCTGCCGCGGGTGCGTCCTGCGCCGGGGTGGTCCGTCCCCGCCGCGCGCCGGCACGGCCTGCGGGCGTGTCCTCAATCGCCGGACGGGCTCAACTTGCCCGCCCCCGCACCAGCCCGGCCCCCACCGGGCTCAGGGTCCGTCCTCAATCGCCGGACGGGCTGATTGTGCTCGGGTG
>NZ_JBSGUP010000655.1:0-4567 GCF_053607985.1 Streptomyces sp. NPDC055078 | reverse complement strand
CGCCGCCGTGCACCTGTCTCTGACCGGCCGGTCGACGACCCTGGTGGAGACTCCGGCGTTCGGCGGGGAACAGCCCCGGAGCAAGCCCAAACCCGCACCCGAGTTCCCTCGGCGACAGCTAGGCATGTGCTCTGTGCCCTCCCAGGTCCGGCCTCTAGTCATCAATAAATGTTTATGGAAATTTATATAAACTGCTGCATAAGCCGCAGATCGCATCTGTCGCACCCCTCTGGACTGAGCTAGCGTCAGGAGAGTCATTAACATCTGTTGACGGATGCGCTGGCGGGGGTCCTTCTTGCGGCTTCCGTCCGTTTGTGTCCAGGAGGTGGGTTCCCTTGCACTCGGAGGCTGGACCGGGCTCGCGTGCCATCGGCGAATCAGCCTGCATTTCCACTCCCGGAACGCCATTTCCATACGCTAATGCCTAGCGCGAAGAAGACATCTAAAGCCGCTTCGGAATTGCCTGCTGATCGCTATATGATGCCCGTAGAGGTGGAACGCCGACTTGGTATTTCACCCGCAACCAGACGTCGGTGGACGAATCGAGGTCTGCTGCGCGCATATCCGCTGGGTCCGCATTATCGCCCTGGCCCTGGCAATAACAGGAGGGGTAACCGTAACGGGAGTCGGGTGCGCTATAAAGAGACTGAGGTTAATGATCTCTTCGAGCGCATAGGGCAGGGTGAACTTGCCCGTCCGCCCAAACCCGCGGATATGTAGGCGTCGCGGACCGAGGAAGTGCCGACTCAACTGTGGAAGGGGCCATGAGAGAGTCTGACGCGCCGTTTGATCGGTGGCACAAGAAGTATCCCAAGCCGGGAGACGCACCTTGCAGGTGCGGCACGAAGAAGAACCCGCAGTATCCGACCGCTGACCACGGCCGGGGGCAGCAGTGGCAGGCCCGTTACACCGACCCCAACGACAAGCCGCGCCGGCCGATGTTCGTTACGTGGCAGGACGCCCGTGACCACCTGGACGAGGTGCGGGCCAGCATCCGCACCGGCAGTTGGGTCGATCCCGACATCGGTATCAGGAAGGTGGAGTTCTTCGCCAACGAACTCATCGAAGGGCGAAAGAAGCGGAAGAAGAACGAGAACACCACGAACACTTATGACGCACATCTCCGGGTGCACATTCTCCCCTTCGCGGGACGGCGGGAAGCCAAGTCCCTGAAGCGTCGGGACACGATGGCCTTAGTTGATCGTCTGCTCGACAATCCCGGTATCGGTAACTGCTACACGGTCCAGATATACAAGACCTGGCGCATTCTTGTGAACTACATGATCGATTCCGATGTCCCGCTTCCGGCCAACATCACATCGCGGATCGAGCTGCCGGAGGTCGACGCCCGGGTCAAGGTTCCCCTGTCCCCGCAGCAGGTGGCCGATCTGGCGGCGGCGATGCGTGAGGTGGCACCGCGGTACGAGATCCTGATCTGGATCGCGGCGTGCGCCGGGTTCCGGATGGGGGAGGCGTTCGGTCTGAGAGAGGAGGATGTCGGCTGGGCCGACAGCGTCCTCTACGTGACGGAGCAGCGCCAGAACGGCCAGGCTAAGAAGCTGAAGACAAAGGCAAGCATGGCGACACTGCCGGTCGATCGGTTCCTGATGCAGCAACTGGCCGCCCATCTGGCCCGGTTCAGGGGGGCAGCGCCGGTGACCAGGGATGGCGAAATATGGAGGAAGCGGCACGGCTACGTGCCGCCGCCGGATGAGGGTCTGATCGTGACCACGCGGGGCGGCCATCCGATGCGGCGGAGTCGGTTCAACGGGAAGTTCCGGGAAGCGGTGACGCTGGCCGGCCTACCGGAGCGGACCCGGTTCCACGATCTCAAGCACTTCTACACGTCCCAGCTTGGGGCATCCGGCTGCCATGACCCGAAGACGGTTCAGGCGCTCTCGCGGCACGCGGAGTTCTCTGAGACGTGGGACACCTATGCCCACCCTCCCTTGGCTGTGGAGGGCGTGAAGGTGGTCACCTTCAGCGGTCTGTTCACCACGGACCGCGACTACAGGGTGCGGGCAGCAGGGTGAAACCGGGCGGTGAAGGGGCTTGACCCCGGTCGCCCCTGGTGTGCCAGACTCCATGACGCAATGAGGCTAACCATCGCGGCGTGAAGGTGGGCTGGACCTGTGGAACGGTCCGCGTACCTGATTCGACCCCGATTCGACCCCATGGGTGCCGGGCAGAGTGGATGACCGCTCTGACCAGGGCCAGAGCGGTGCCGACAGACGAACCGGACTGTACGGGTTGGTCAAGGTCCCCCCTTGTGTGGATTGTGTGAAGGGACACCGTAGCGCTGAAGCGGGCGAAAGGGGGCGAGTTCGTCGAAGGGGGTGAGCCTCGGCCTCTCGGCCCTCAGCTCCTCGGCCCCCAGCCTCTCGGCCGTGAGCCGTGCGGGGCGGTCGTCCGGCGACCCGCCTTAGACAGACCCGCCCGGGACGGTACGTGCGCGGGACGCCGGACAGTGCGCGGCGGGGCGGCGGGGCGGGTGACCGTGCGCCGGGGGCGATGGGGGTGTCATGTCCCGTGGCGCACGGGGATGGTGGTGTCTCGCTCTGTGTCCCGACGGGGTCTCCGGGGCGGGACCGGGCGGTCCGGGTGCTGGGGAGGATGCGGGTGGGGGCCAGGGTTCGCCATCGGATCGGGCTGGATCCGCGTGCGGTGCCGGGCACCAGGCCCGGCGCGCGGCGAGATCCGGAAGGCGGGCTCTAACGGGTGGCGGCGCTGAGGCTGACCCAGGCCGCGGCGGCGAGGGCTGAGGCGACGAGGACGTCGGCGATGAGGGCGGGGCCGTTGTCGAACTTGGCGGCGGAGACGATGGCACCGACGGTGAGTGCGGTGAGGATGATCCCGAGGGTGGTGAGGAGTGGTCTTCTCATGAGGGGCCTCTGGATGTGGGGGTGGGGTGCGCCACCGTAGCGCCCGGGTCCACGGGGTGGTGGCCGTTTCCGCGGATTCGGCTGTCTCGTGAGTGCCTCCCGGCCCGCGGGGGAGAGAGCGCTTTCGGGCGTCCGGGTGTCGGTCGGCGGGCCGTTCACAGGTCGCGGTGGCGCCCGTAACGCCAGCTCCGGTGGCTCGAAGCCCCCGGTGGGCTCCCTTCCGGAACCGGCCCCGGGGGCGGTTGGCTCCGGAGCGGGACGGGCCACGCCGTGATACCGGTCACCCGGGCGGTCCCCGGCCCCGGTCCGTGTTCCCCGCGTCACAGGAAACCGGGTTCGGCCCCGGGCGTACCGCACGAGGGTTACGGTGCCGGAGCGGCCACACAACAGCGCGGAGGTCAGCCGTCGGAGGAGACGACGGCGCCGCCCGGGTCGCGTGTGGCGCCGGCGCCCGGGTCGCCGTCGCGGAGATCAACGGTCCGGTTCCCTGCCGTCACCAAGGTCGCCGGAAAGCCCTTGCTGCTCAATCGCGTTGCGCGGAGAGCCCTGCTCGCCTCAGTGGAAAACCACCGGTGCACGTCCGATGCATGAGGCACCATGAAGCATGCGTTCGGACGACTGGCACCTCACCGAAGACGTCGAAGACCATCTCGCCCGAGCGGGGGACTTCCTGCGCTCGCGTCCCGCCCGCCATATCGTGGCGCTGACGGCGATCAGAAGACTGCGATCACGAGGGTCGGTGGCGTACGGCGCCCAAGCCCCCCTCTTCGGGCGGCTGGAGGGAGCGGGCGAGGTCCGCGCCACCTTCCATCGCCTTCCGTCCCTCGGGCTGTGTACCACTCCCCTCACCCCCGAACAGGCCGGCACTCTCGCAGCCCACCTGGCGGCGCTCGGGCACGCGCTCCCCTACGTCAGCGCGGACACCGGCACGGCCACCGCGTTCGCCGAGGCATGGCAGCGGTGCACAGGCGCGACGCCGGCATTCCGCGTCGGGCTCCGTATGTACCGCCTCGGCACGCTCATCCCGCCGGAGCCGTTCCCGGCGGGCCGGGGCCGGCTCGTGGGCGAACGGGACCATGAGCAACTCATGCGCTGGTGCCGTGAGTTCGCCGCGGATGTCGGGGAGGATGTCACCATCGACGCCGACTCCTGGGCCGGTACCCGCTTCGCCGACAAGCGCTATACGTTCTGGGAGACCCCGGACGGCACGCCCCTCTCCATGGCGGGGCTGATCCCGATGGTCGCCGGTGTGAGCCAGGTGGATCCCGTCTACACCCCGGCCCACCTGCGCGGTCGTGGCTACGCGGCAGCCGTGTCGATCGAGGTCAGCCGGGCCGCGCTGGCCGCGGGCGCCAAGGATGTCGTGCTGTTCGCGGACGCGGCCAACCCCACCAGCAACGCTCTCTATCAGCGCATCGGGTACCGCCCGGTCACCGACTGGGCCGTGTACGACTTCGTGTCCGCCGAGCCGTAGACCGGTCGACCGAGCCGCAGGCGGTCGACGGACCAGCGGTACGGACGGCAGCATGGACGGGGCCGGCGGCAGGGACCGGCAGGGACAAGGAGTTGGCCAGGGATGACATCACCATCGGAACCATCGGAACCATCGGACGAGGAGTCGTACGACCGGCCGGGCGGACCCGGCGGCACATCCGGCGGTACACCTGACCGTGCGGCCGGCCGGC
>NZ_JBSGUP010000654.1:0-4572 GCF_053607985.1 Streptomyces sp. NPDC055078 | reverse complement strand
GACAGGAGGAGCGCGTTTAGCTGATTGTCGTCAGCGAAAGCGCTCCAGACAAAGCCAGATACCAGTATTCTCTCGTGCGACGTCACGCCAAGATGAGCGGCCACTATGTCAGGGAGTACGGTGAGCTACGACTTCAACGAGGAAGAAATCTCGCGCATCGCGGAAATCCTCGATCTCAAATATTCTGAAATGACTACAGAGTTTCTTCTCTTTGACAGCTCGGACGCCAGCCGGATTCGGCGGCGCGACGTAGCAATTCCGGTCGCCTCTGCCGCAGCGATGGTGAAAGCGCTAGAGCGCGGAGCGGAGAGAATGGAGGAGTACGAGGGATGGGTAGATCCAGAAAACGGGTTTGCTGAATTCGAGGTCCGAATGCAGGCGCTCGGCCCAATGACGCGCACCCTTGAGAAGTTCACGTTTGAAATTCGACCCTGTCCCCATGACCATCAAAAATCACCTCCATATGAAGTGATCGGAGACATGCTTCACCCAATTATGCGAGTCACTTCCCCGGAAGACTCTACGTGTATCGAGATCTCTCGAAACTCGCCCTTGTCGCCCCCTCTACTCCCCTTCAAGCTGGATGCTAGGAACAGTCGCACAACTTCCACCCTAAAAGTCTTCTCCGTAAGGGGAGTGGAGAAGTCCGAACTGGAGCATCGGGCTACAGCACTAGCCAATTCGTTCCTTTTCGAGCTCAACGCGCGCAACAGAACAGCATACACCTTGCGCCCTAGGCAACAGGCGCACGCTCGGCGGCGCTACGCTTCGGACTTCAGCCACTCCGTGAGGTTCCCGAAAACGCTCGTACCTAAGCATGTAGCGGCGCTCTTCTCCATCCCTAGCGAAGGCATGCGCAATAGCCACACTTCATCTTTTCTTTCCTATTACCAGATCCTCGAATACTACCTTCCTACCGTACACCGCAGGGAAACGGTGAGGAAGGTACGGAAGGTGCTCAGGTCTCTAGAATTCGACGAAGGGAAAGATTTATCAATCCTTAAGGTGGTGAGTTCTGTAGAACGCGCTCATGGCGCGAGCGAGGGTGACCAGCTGCGCGCTCTCGTTAATGAATGCGTACCCGAAGATAAGCTTCGGGAATTCTTTGATCTTGACCATGATGGCCATTTTGGTAAGCGTGGACCGATATCAGGAGTGACACCCATTCATCCAGCAAGTGGCGAATCTATTGCTTCACAAGTGGCCAAGCGAGTCTATGGAGTGAGGAATAGAATCGTGCACGCGAAGGACGATGCCCGCTACGCAGAGACAAGCGTTCTCCTGCCCATGAGTCACGAAGCCTTGCGACTTTATCCAGATATCGAGCTGCTGCGAATGTTGGCCATCGAGGTCATCGTGGATAACCAATAGACATCGCCGTATGAGCTCCACCCCCGACTTCGGTCAGCGGTTTCTGGACACTCAGACATCACCGAGGCTCTGTCCCCGGCGGCCGGGGGACTGCCAACCAGCTCCCCGCCGAGCAGGGATGATGTCCGTAGACTTGGCCGACCAATGCTGGCACGCTACCTGCCCTCCTAGACTGACGCGTCACACCGAGCCTCAGGGGCGCCGATGACCGTTCATAAGCAACCTTCCCTACTCGTGAGACCGAGTCGGAGTTTCGTCATCGGATGCCTCGTGGCTGGCACCGTCCTAGCAGGCCAATCCGCCGCGATCATCGCTCAGCATGAGCAGATATCTGAGCTCCAGTCACGAGCAGCTATCGCTGGCCCACCTGGTCCTACCGGCCCGAAGGGACTTCCCGGACCGCGCGGGGAAACAGGACTTCCCGGACCCCGGGGTAAGACTGGCCCTCCCGGGAAGGACGGCGAGACTGGGAGCAACCAGCGACCCGACGCCCCCAGTACAGACATCAGCACCGACAAGGCAGAGTCACTGACGCAGACGGCAGCCGGCGCCTACTGCACCCGACTCTCACAAGAGGCATGGCCCCACTCCTCAAGTGGAGATCCGTCCATGGACGAGCTGACGAACTCATACACGCTGGTCCAGCGCGAGAAGGCGTTCGAACAGTGCATGAGCGACGAGGGCTGGCCGCAGCGGTAACCGCAGTGAGTGTCTAACTGCGTGACAACGCCCACGGACACGCACGGACGAACCCGAACGCCTGCGGACCATCAGCGCAGGTGAGAAGGCAGCCAGCCCAAGGCGGCGCCCCTGCCCAAGCTGCTTCGGGACGAAGAGGTCATGGGTTCAAATCCCGCCACCCCGACGCCGACCAGAGGCCCATTCGATTGATCGCGAATGGGCCTCAGTCGTACCCGAGGGCCAACAGGGGGCTTCCACGTCGCTGAAGAAGTTGCTGCGGAAATGCATAAGGGCGGACAGACGGACGATGGAGTGCAGCTCGTGCCCGATACTCGCAATGTTCCGCCCATTGCTGACTACCGGAAGCCGGCTAGATAACCGGTGATACTTAGACTGAATTCCTGTAGGTCCATACTGGGGCGTTCATGATGCCCCTCATCAAAAACACGCGAGAGCCAAGCGCTCTTATTTGCGGAAGGCACCTCCCTTACCCAGCGCTCAAGTTCGCCCACGGGTACCAGGAAGACGCCCAGATTAGCAAAATAGGACAGCAGACGTGCAGCAGCGTTATATGGTTCTCCGCTCAGCCCAGCCAGACCGGCAGTCTTCAAAATCTTCCAGCCATTGGCCGTCTTCAGGACTTTAATGATTTCATCGATCGACGCTTGACTGAGCGTGGTCGCACCTCGCGGGTTCCCGATTGCCGCGTTGATATCTTTCTTAATTTCGCTCGCTGGCCTTGTAATGACAGAAGAAGAGACGTGGTGTTGGAGCGTCATTACGTCGTCGCGAACTTCTTGCCAACAGCCACCGAGAAGATCCAAGGCTTGCTTGATCTTTGTCGTGTCGTTGAGCAGGTCGAAGTCAGCGACGATCGCGGTCGGGATCCCACAGATTCGCAATTTATGGGCAGCGTCGGCGAGTCGCGCCTTACCATTTACGTGCAGAAATGTAATGTTGTCGTGCCGGCTCGATTTTCGAACTGTCTCAATGGTGGCTGCGTAAAAGTGACAGTCGCCCTCCGCCTCGCACAGTATGACACCGTCATGAAATAGGCCAGAGACGATATTAGAGTACCTCAATAGAGGCGTGTCCAGGATTTCAGTAACGGCCTCGGCGGTCAAAGTTCGAGCCGCAATGGCAGCGTTTGTGCGTGAGATTCTCACCAATGCCACCGACTTGGGGGAGGATTTTCGATTTAGCGCATTCCCTTCCAGGACACCACTCAAAAAGTCGGCACTGTGCGTGGCAACGAATACTTGACAGGGCGAGGGAGTATGCAAGGCAAGATATCTGCCAAGCAAGCGTGCTTGAGGAGGATGCAGAAAGGCTTCCGGCTCATCGATTACGATCACTGGCGCCGGCCGTACGAGAGTATGCAAAAGTATATTAGTGAAAGCGCGCACCCCGTCCCCCTGCTCAGTCAGATACGGCAGCGCATCGTATGCATCCCGTAGCGTCGGGGAAGGCGGGGGTGGCGTGTCTTCCATTCCGGTAGACCCGATTTGTAGTCGAATTTGAGGGATGTAGCGATTGATTGCAATCGGCTGACCGAAGGCTTTCTCGAATAGTTCGGAGAATCGATCGTGAACTTCCTTTGACTCCCAAAGGCGTTGTGAGGGGTGGTTTGGTGGGCGCGTCTGGTCCCAGAAGTGCGAATCGGTCTGATTCTGTAGGCGTTGATCAGTCCACTGATCATTTACCAGCAAATAGGAGATCGGATTAAGCCGGGAAGAGTTCCATGCTGAAAGAAATCTTTCTATGTCCAGCCCAACTTCATCATGGTTCAAGCGCCCACTGAGGACAGTGAGCCCGGAAGGGCGATGAAACCTTGCCTCATGACCTCGTTCATGCAGCCAGGATATTAGCTCTTCACTTGTTCCATCCTGGATAATTTCCAGGCTCCGGACCCAATGCCTTCCCTGCCCATCACCATCGGGATGATGGTGCAGTGCGTTGACTAGCTCGCGCAACAGAACAGACTTGCCGCTATTATTCGGTCCGGTGAAAACGGTCATTCCATCAGGTGGAGGCTCTACGACCGTCCCATCGTTCAGTGTCAGATTGGATAGTCCAAAGGAAACCGCCACGAGTACCCCTTGCTTTTCAGGGGCTCAGATCGGCCCCTTCGCTTCCGTTAATACAACCTCATGCGACGGTTGGTTGCTGACCTTTCGGATATTTCGCTCGTCTAGTGCGGTGAGGCTTCCCCACGCCCCCGTTTCGGCTGCCGGTTCGAAGCGGTAACCAAGCCGGGGGCCCGGAGGGTGGCGGGCGCCTGCCGCCGGCAGTCGGAGGCAGCCGAAGCGTACTAGTGAGGATTATGGGTGATTCCCACGCGTAGGTGTTGATCTCACCGACGGAAGACGACCTTGAGACATTGGCCTGACGTTGGGGTGTGAGCACGAAACTTTAGTCCGGCGGAGACCACGTTCTCGCTGCGGTCGGCCCTTGCCCCCCAGTCCGGGCGTCGGGGCGGGGGCGCCGGTCCCGTGCGGGCGGGCCGGCCGCCATTGTCAA
>NZ_JBSGUP010000653.1:0-4586 GCF_053607985.1 Streptomyces sp. NPDC055078 | reverse complement strand
CCTCCCCGCCGGGCGCCTCCCCTCCCCCCTCGGCAGAACGGCGCCCGGCAAGCCCCTCCCGCCGGGCGCCCTTCGCGGTCGCGAACGCGGGTGCGGACCAGCTGCCCCGTGTCAGCTGCCTCCGCCACCGCATCCGCCACCGCCGCCACCACCGCATCCGCCGCCACTACTGCCACTGCCGGCATCGCAGGACGACGAGCCCCCGTCCCCGGACCACCAACTGCCGCCGTCGGACCCGCCGCCGGAGGCCCGCCGGCTCCGGGCCGGCTTCCTGGCCCCTTCGTTCCGCTGAGCGGCCACCACCAGGGCGACCACGGCCAGCACCACGGCCACGACGATCAGCAGAATCCAGATGAACGCGACCATCGCTCTCACCCCACCCTTCATCCCCCGGAAACACTTCCGGAGGTCCCCCGAAGCAGGCCCCCGCCCCGTTGCGTGGCCGTTCCCGGCCAGGCCGCTTCTTGTGTGAGTGGGGGATGCCCCCGGCCCGGACGCGCCAAAGCAGACTTGAGCAACTCCAGAGCTTCCGCCGAGGATGGCCCCATGGCCACCATGGATGTACCCGCGCCCGGACCGGCACCGCGACCCCGACCGCAGGTCCGGGAGGGGGCCGGTACGGGTGCCCCGGGGTCCCGGCCGCCTCTCAACCGCCGGCTCGCGGAGTTCGGCACGACGATCTTCGCCGAGATGTCGGCGCTGGCCGCCCGGACCGGTTCGATCAACCTCGGCCAGGGCTTCCCCGACACGGACGGCCCCGAGGAGATCCGCGAGGCGGCGGTACGGGCGCTGCGCGACGGCCGGGGCAACCAGTACCCGCCGGGTCCCGGCGTCCCCGAGCTGCGCACGGCGATCGCCGACCACCAGCGGACGCGGTACGGACTGGTCTGCGACCCCGACACCGACGTCCTGGTCACAGCGGGCGCGACCGAGGCCATCGCCGCCGCGCTGCTCGCGCTGGTCGAGCCGGGCGACGAGGTGATCGCGCTGGAGCCGTACTACGACTCGTACGCCGCCTGCGTCGCGATGGCGGGCGGCCGGCGCGTGCCCGTGACCCTGCGCCCCCGGGACGGCGCGTACCACCTCGATCTGGACGAACTGCGGGACGCGGTCACCGACCGCACCCGGCTGATCCTGCTGAACACCCCCCACAACCCGACCGGGACGGTGCTCACCCGCGAGGAGCTGTCCGCGATCGCCGCACTCGCCGTCGAACGGGATCTGCTGGTCGTCACGGACGAGGTGTACGAGCACCTGGTCTTCGACGGCGAGCACATCCCCATCGCCTCCTTCCCCGGCATGCGCGAGCGGACCGCCACGATCGGGTCGGCGGGCAAGACCTTCTCGTACACGGGCTGGAAAGTCGGCTGGGTCACCGGGCCCGCCGAACTGGTGGCGGCGGTCCGCTCGGCCAAGCAGTTCCTGACGTACGTCTCGGCCGGCCCCTTCCAGTACGCCGTCGCCGAGGCCCTCCGGCTGCCCCAGTCCTACCTCGACGGTCTTCGCGACGACCTGCGGACCAAACGGGACCTCCTGAGCGCGGGCCTCGCGGACGCCGGCTTCACCGTCTACCGCCCGGCCGGGACCTACTTCGTCACCACCGACATCCGGCCCCTGGGCGAGGACGACGGCTTCGCGTTCTGCCGCGCGCTGCCGGAGCGGTGCGGGGTGGTGGCCATCCCCAACGCGGTCTTCTACGACCACCGCGACGAGGGCGCCCCCTTCGTACGGTTCGCCTTCTGCAAGCGGCACGATGTGCTGGAAGAAGCGTCCAAGAGGCTGTCCACGCTGCGGAATCGCTGATCTCGGTATCCGTCCTTCCGGCCCCGACAAGTGGAAGGGTCCCATCGCTCCGGCGTACGGGAGCGACGGGACACCGCTAGGTCGTGTACTCCAGTTCCGTCATAGCCGCCTTCCGCACGATGGGAGTGAGTGCGGCCAGGTCGAGCCCCCGCAGATACTGGATCAGTCGTCCCCTGGTCTGGTCCAGGGGATTGGTGAGCCCGTCGCTGTGGATTGCTGAGGGGAGCAGCAGGCTTCGGAACTCCTCGTACTCGACGGCACCGGCCGTGAGCTGTTGGAACTCCCACTGGGCCGACGCCCGATCGGTGGCCGCATCCCTCACCCGGCACGGCAACACGGAGCCACTTCATGCCTTCATTCGTGACGGCATGGGGGATGAGACCGGCGAGATCGCCAACCTCAACTACTGGGCATACTGGCTCGGCATTGATCAACTCCCCCGAGCCGGCGACACATTCATGATGAATCGGTCACAAGAGTCCTGGGACGGCGTCACCCTCCTTCGTGCACTCGTCGACCGGCTCTCTCCTGAACTTGGCTGCATCGACCTGAACGCGCACAGTGTGTGGGCGCTTCTCACATCCCGCCGCGGCCTCCTCACTGCCGACCGTCAACTGAACCAGGCACTCGACAGTCGAGTGACCACCCTGTTGGACAGTGCAGCCGTCTCGCAGCAGACCAGGCGTGAACTGGAGTCGGTGCATTACGGTCTGACCTTGCACACCTGACCTGCCTGGAGGGGCCGAAATGGCGGATGCCAGCAGCACTGGCCACGACCACGGAACCGCGGGCTACCTGATGGAAATGGGTGCCCTCAAGCGCGGCAGCGCAGCGGCTGGTGGATCGCGGGCGTCAAGGACCCGGAGACGATCGCTGAACACTCCTGGCGCACTGCCGTGATTGGTTCTGTCTTGCGATGATGGAAGGAGCCGACCCGGCCTAGGTCGCCCTGCCGCACCATTCAGGGCGTGGAGTACCTCCAGCAGGGCTACCCGGCAGCCCAGGAATGGGTGGATTCCACCCGCGCGAAGCTGAAGACGCCGTCGGCACAGGCTTTGGCAGAGGCGGCAGTGGGAATGTCGATCGCTGAATGGCAGCGGACCTACCTCCGATAGCCCGTCGGCCGGGAGCCAGATCCCCGTCAAACGGCCGGGCTCCGTCAGACGGCCACGTCCGGTCGGTCGGGCCCCCGAACCCACGGCGGCACCGGGGTGGGAGACAGGCCATTCCGCCGCCTCTTCCACACCGCGCGGGGTGCGGTTGGCCTTGTCCGGGTCCTGACAGCCATGGTCGCGCCGACGACCTTGACCCCGGACGCACAGAAGATCTTCGAGGAGCGGCTTACTCACATCGCCGACCGTTCCCTGACCTGGCCCGGAGACCTGACCCCGCGAACGCCCCCGGACGGACACACCGATCCGGAGCGCGCACGGGCCCCGGCCGGAGGCCCTAGCTCCCCGGGCCGGGCCCTGTCACGGACGACACACCACACATCAGCCGACCGAGTGGGAACCCGTGCGCAACCGGCCCCCTCGGCTGGTCGGCGCTCGCCTGAACGGCGCGGGCCACTCATCGTCGGGTTGACCGAAGAACGGTGCGCGCCCGGAGGTGTCCCCTGACCGCCCCGACCACAGCCAACACGGCCGACATGGCCAGCATGGCCGACATGGCCGGTACGGCCGCCACGGCCGGCACAGCCACCGCAGGCGGCACGGCCGGCACAGTCACCGCGAGCGGCGCGGCGGACGCCCGGGTGCTGGGCCGGGGGCGGGACGCGCTGCGGCGGGCCGGGCCCGCGCTCGGGCTGTTCGCGGCGGCGCGGCTGACCGGGCTGCTGGTGATGGCCTGCTGGGCCTGGCACATCGGACGCTCGCCGCGCGGGATTCTCGCCAGGGCCTGGGACTCCGACTGGTACATGCTGATCGCCGAGCACGGGTACGGGCGCGTGCTGCACTGGCCGGACGGCGCGGTCCAGAGCGATCTGGCGTTCTTCCCGCTCTACCCGGGGCTCATCCGGGCGGGCACCACCCTGGTACCGGTGACCAGCGGGACCGTCGGTCTGCTGATCTCCTGGACCGCCGCCGGGGTGGCCGCCTGGGGCGTCTACGCGATCGGTGAGCGGCTGTACGGGCGGCGCGCGGCGACCGCACTGGTGCTGCTGTGGGGGCTGCTGCCGCACTCGATCGTGCTGTCCATGGCGTACACGGAACCGGTGCTGACCGCCTTCGCCGCCTGGTCGCTCTACGCCCTGCTCACCCGCCGCTGGCTGTGGGCGGGCGCGCTGGCCGCACTGGCGGGCCTCGCCCGGCCCAACGGCATCGCGGTGGCGGCGGCGGTGCTCGCGGTCGCCGGGTACGAAATCCTCAGGGCGCACCGGCGCGGGGAGCGCCCGGGGTGGCGGCTCGGGGCGGGTGCCGCGCTCGCCCCGGCCGGCTGGTGCGGCTATGTGCTGTACGTCGGGTTCCGTACGGGCGATCCGGTCGGCGGCTACTTCGCCGTACAGCGCGGCTGGACGTCGACCTTCGACTTCGGGGCGGGGGCGCTGCGGGTGGTGCGGGACATCGTGCTGCGGCCGACGCTGCTGTCGCTGGTGGTGGCCCTGGTGGTGGTGGCGGTTTCGCTGCTGCTGTTCGCGCTGTTCGCCCTGGACCGGCCGCCGGTGGCGCTGCTGGTCTACACGGGCGTGCTGGTGCTGATCACCGTCGGGGGCTCGGGGTTCTTCGAGTCGAAGCCGCGCTTTCTGCTGCCCGCGTTCCCGCTGCTGCTGCCGCTCGCGCGGGCGC
>NZ_JBSGUP010000652.1:0-4600 GCF_053607985.1 Streptomyces sp. NPDC055078 | reverse complement strand
GTCCGGGGCCCCGGGTCCGGTCAGCGACCGAGGTGGCCCGCGACCCGCAGGGCGTGCACCAGATGGCGTTCATGCGACGGCGACTGGGCGCGGGCGGCCTCCAGCAGCAGCGGGACGAGGCGTGGCGGGTCCGGCTCGGCGATCCGGGCGGCGTCCTCGGGGCTGTGCAACTGCACGCAGGTGGTCAGCAGGTCGTACGCCTCCGGATCGCGCCCCTCGTCCGCCAGGAGGAGCACGGCGTCGGCGATCTCCCCGGCGGGCCGGGTGACGCCCTGCCGCAGCAGTTGTGCGGCGTCCTGGTCACGGCCGTGTTCCGAGAGGGCCCAGGCGATGGCCGCGACCGTCGGGAGGGGCCCGGACGCGGCCTCCCACAGCAGGGTGGCCCAGTCGGCGTCCAGCCCGGCGCGGCGCAGTTCGTCGGCGAGGAAGGGCAGTACGTCGGCGGGCAGCGCGGCGGCCTCGCAGAGCAGGACGTACGCCTCGCCGCCCCGGTCCCCGGCCCTGAGCCGCCCGAGGTTCGTGGCGATCTCCCGTACGGTCCGGACCGCCTCGGCGTTTTCGGCGTCACCATCGGCGTCGGCATCGGCGTCGGCATCGGTGGAGTGCGGGGCGTCCGGACCGGCGGTGCCGGGTGCCGTCGGGGCCTCGGACGGCTGCGGGGGCAACGCGCCGTAGCGGGCGCCCCGGGGGGCGTCCCCGGGGGCTCGTTGCGGTGGTACCTCCGTGGTGTCGCCGGGTCCGCCGATCTCCCCGCCGGCCTCGGCTCCCGCGTATCTGGCGCCCTTCGGCCGGCCGCGCCAGAGCCTGCGGCCCCGGTCGGCGGGGGCGGGCGTCTCCGGGTCCGGCGCGGGAGGGGACCCGGGTTCGGCGGGCGGGGCCTGGTCGCCCCGGTGCGCGGGGTCGCCCAGATGCGCGGGGTCGCCCCGGTGTGCCTGGGCGTTCCGGTGTTGCTGGGCGTTCCCGTGCACAGGGGCGGGAGGTGTCCGCTCCGGTGGGCGGGCGGCCGGGTGTTGCCGCTCCCGGGCCCCGGCGGGCCGGTTCTCCTCCCCCGCGCGCTGGAACCAGGAGAGCGGGCGGGTGGGCGCGGAGACACCCTGTCCGGTGTCGGGCTCCCGGCCGTGTTCGCCGACGGGCGCACGGCGGGGCGAGGGCGCCCGGCCGGACGCCTGGGCCCGGCCGGACGCGTCGGCCTGGCGGGCGGCATATGTGTCGGCGGCGTATGCGTCCGAGGCGTACGCGTCGGCGGCGTACGCCTCGGCGGGTGATGTGTCGGTCCCACGGGGGGCCGGCGCGGGGCCGGGGGCGGAACCCGCACGGTGCCCGGGCCCACGAGCGGGACCCGCGCCGTGCCCCGGAGCGGTGGCGGGGGCCGGGCCGGGGGCGCGGCCCGTGATCCGCCCGGAGGCGGACGCGCTGCCGGACGCGCTGCCGGGGGCGGAGGCCAGTCCGCCCACGGATGCGCCGGATGTGCCGGATGTGCCGGCGGTGAGGGCCGCCAGCCTGGACCGCAGTTCCGCCAGCCTCGCCACCGCGCGCGCCTGGTCGTCCCGCGTCCACTCCAGCTCGCTCGCCAGCGACCGCGCCTTCGCCGAGCCGGCCGGCTGTGCGGCGAGCCGCTGTGCCAGCTCCGCGGCGCGGGCGGTCTGCTCGACCACCTCGTGGCGCATCAGCCCCAGCCGTTCCTCCAGTGCCTCACGGCCTCCGGGCTGCCGGTCGAACGCCGCCGCCGACGCCCCGTGCAGCCGGTGCGCGCGGGAACCTTCGCGGTGCGCGAACCCGGGGCCGCGAATCACCGCGAGATCTTTGAGGAGGGCGTCGACCACGTCCCAGGGCGGGACTTCGACACCTTCCAGACATTCCCGCATCCCTTCGGGGTCACGCTGCCGGAAAACGGCGTACCAGCCGCTGTCCCGGTCGAGCAGTTCGGTCAGACCCTTCAGATACCGCGCAAACACACCGGTTTCGACCGGGAGTTGATGCTCTGCCATCGCCGCCGCTCCTGTGCGGAGTCCGTCCGGACTGTCCGGAGAGTTCGTAGCATTGCACCCCAGGCGTGTTACGTCTCGGCTACGGGCGGTTGTCCGTCTACTGGCGGATGGTCACGGCGATGCCGGTGTGCGGACGTTTGCCCCGGCGCACAACCGCCGCAGGGACATCCACCAGCCAGAACTGCCAGCCGTATTTGCGGACGAGTAGTTTGCGCACCCCGGTCGGGTCGTCGAGAATTTCTGCCGTGCCCTCGGCTGCCGGAGCCCCTTCGGCGACCCGGCCGCGCAGGTCGCACGCCCGCACGACCACCCGGTTGTCCTGATGCAGCCGCTTGACCTTCCAGGAGTCGCTGCGGGTCCAGACGTACAGTTTCCCGCCGTCCTCGGCGAACCACACGGGTGTGGCGACGGCCGTGCCGTTCTTCCGGAACGTGGTCAGACTGATGTATCGGGCTGTGGTGAAGTCCTCGGCTCTCACGCCGCGAGCGTACGCCCCGCGCGCGGCGAGGGCGTGCGGCGATCCGCCGGGGGCGGGCAACCGGGTGGAGGCCATCGGCCACCCGGGTGCGGGCCGTTCCGCTGGGGCGGGCGGCCGGTCAGGCCGCGGGGACCAGCGCGCAGCGCACGATCAGTTCGTCCATGGACAGCCCGAGGGCGGCGGCGAGCGCGGCGACGGTGAAGAAGGCGGGGGTCGGGGCGCGGCCCGTCTCGATCTTGCGCAGGGTCTCGGCGGAGAGTCCGGCAACGGCCGCCACCTCCGCCATACTGCGGTCACCGCGCGCCTTGCGCAGCAGCCGGCCGAGCCGCTCGCCGCGTTCGCGCTCTTCGGGGGTGAGAGGGGTGCGCACCATGGCGTCAGTCTAGAGCCGCCGGTCGCGGTATTCAAATACCGGTCACCTCGGTATAGTAATTGGCATGGTGGAGATCAAGACAGACGCGTCGATCGAGGCGATGCGCGAGGCGGGCCGGCTGGTCGCCCAGGCGCTCACGGCGGCCCGTCAGGCCGCGGCCGTCGGTGTCAGCCTGCTGGAGCTGGACCGGGCCGCCCGCGCGGTCCTCGACGAGGCCGGGGCGGGTTCGCCGTTCCTCGGCTATCGGCCGAACTGGGCGCCGGTCCCGTTCCCGGCCGTACTGTGCACCTCCGTCAATGACGCGATCGTGCACGGCGTCCCGGACGGCTACCGGCTGCGCGACGGCGATCTGCTGAGTCTGGACTGCGGGGCCATCAGGGGCGGCTGGGTCGGCGACGCGGCCGTCAGTTTCACGGTGGGCCGCGCCCGCCCCGAGGACACCCGGCTGATCGCCACCGCCGAAGCCGCCCTGGAGGCGGGCATCGGCGCCGCGGTCGTCGGGAACCGCATCGGTGACATCGCGCACGCGATCGGCCGGGTGTGCCGCTCGGCCGGCTACGGCCTGCCGGACGGCTACGGCGGCCATGGCGTGGGCCGCCGGATGCACGAGGACCCGGGCGTCCCCAACGAGGGACGCCCGGGCCGGGGCATGCCGCTGCGCCACGGGATGGTGCTGGCGATCGAACCGATGGTGATCGCCGGCGGCACGGACGAGCACTACACGGGCCGGGACGGCTGGACCGTCCGGACGATCGACGGCAGCCGCGCCGCGCACGCGGAGCACACGGTGGCGATCACGGACGACGGCCCGCGCGTGCTCACGGCGCTGTGAGGACGTCCGGCGCCGCCGGGCCGTCCCGGACGACCCCGGGGACCGCCCGGGGACGGCCGGGCCCCCGGCACTGCCTCCGGGCCCCGGGCAGGCGGCACGGCCCTGGGCCCCGGCGGGACACCGCGGACAACCGGGACACCGTGAGTTCCGCCGACCCTCCGGCCCGTTCCCCGGAAGGGCTCTCCGGTCACCCCGACCGGCACCCGGTCACCCCTTGCCGACACCCGGCTCAGTTCTCCGTCAGGAACTTCTTCGCCAGCGAGTCCCCGAGCGTCACCGCCGCGCTGTGGCTTTCGATCGGTGAGACCTTGGAGTTCTTGAACAGGATGTACGTCACCCCGGACGCCACCCCGCCGGTCTGCGGGTGGGGGTCGATCCCGAGGGCCTTGGCCATGCCGTAGGACGCCTCGCCGATGATCTTGGCGGGCCCGGTGTCGCCGACGACTCCGTACCGGACCTTGTTGTTGTGGATGACGGCGACCACACCGCCGCCCTTGATCCCGTAGTCGGAGTACTTCCAGTTGGTGCTGGGGCTCGGCACGACGATGAACGGCAGCTTCTCGGCGTTCAGCGGTTTGCCGTTGGATTGGTGGAACGCCGTGTCGGGCAGGAACCAGGGGTCGGTCGTGGTGTTGCAGTGAGTGGTGACCTGGCCGTCGCAGTCGATGTCCATATCGGCCTTCCAGAACACCGCGCCGTTCTTCCCGCAGACCGGGACGGTCGCCGACCCCCCGGCGTCCTTGCTGTATTTGCTCTTGGAGATCTGCGTACAGCTCGTCACCTTGGCCAGCAGTTCGGCCGCGCCGACCGTTCCTTCCCGTACGGAGTGGGCCCCAGGCGCCGCGGCCTGCCCGGTGCCGGCCGCGGCGGGCAGGGCGGCGGCGGGGACGGCTGCGAGGAGGGTGCCGGAGACAGCGGCGAGGAGATAT
>NZ_JBSGUP010000651.1:0-4602 GCF_053607985.1 Streptomyces sp. NPDC055078 | reverse complement strand
CCACCGAGCCGACCACCGAGCCGGTGGCCCCGGAGTCCGTGGCCGTCCCTGAGCCCGGGGCCCCGGCCGAGGCCCGCGCGCCCAGGCGCCGCCGCCGCACCAGGGCGGGTGCGGTCGAGACGGCCGAGCCGATCGTGATGGAGCCGACCACGGTGGCGCCTGCCGCCATGGAGCCGACCGTCGTCGAGCCGCCGGCCGAGCAGGTGGCCGAAGCGGAGACGAAGCCGAGGCGGCGCCGGACGCGTGTGGTGAAGGTGGAGGCCGACGCGGCCCCCGCTGAGGCCGTCGCCCCGGCTGAGACCGTGACAAAGCCGCGCCGTACGCGGACGGTGAAGGCCGCCGCCGCCACCGAGGCCGCGGGTGCCGAGCCGGAGACGAAGCCGCGCCGCCGCACCCGGGCGCCGAAGGCGTCCCAGCCCGAAGCCTGACCCGCCCCACCCGGCCCGGCCCCCACCCCAGGGGACCGGGCCGTCGCCATGCCCGGGGGTCCTCCCGACCGGCTCGGGCTGCCGTGGGGCCACGCCCCTCCCCCTTACGCCCTTAAGGGGACCCCAGCTCCTCAACAGTTACCCGGCCTCCCTCAGGGCTCCGTCCGCGCGCAGCCCTGAAGGAGGCCGGGTGTCCACGCTCCGGCCACCAGGGGCCCGGCACGAGGGCTGAAGGGCGGCCGGAGCGGAGCGTCGATAGCCTCAAGGGCATGAGCCGTCCGCCCACCTTCGTTCCTCCGGCCTGCGCACGACCGGACACCCTCGCCACCTCCCGAGGAGACTTCGCGGTCCTCGACGCCCGCCCCGACCCGGCGCGGACGAAGGGCACCGCCCTCCTCCTGCCCGGGTACACGGGCAGCAAGGAGGACTTCATCGCGATGTTCGAACCGCTCGTGGCGGCGGGCTACCGCACTCTCGCCGTCGACGGCCGGGGGCAGTACGAGACGTACGGCCCCGACGACCCCCGGGCCTACGAGCAGGGTGAGCTGGCCCTCGACGTACTCGCCCAGACCAAAGCGGTCGGCGGCGGCGCCCCCGTACATCTCCTCGGGCACTCCCTCGGCGGCCAGATCGCCCGCGCGGCCGTCCTCCTGGACGCGTCCCCGTTCCGGACGCTCACCCTGATGGCGTCGGGCCCCGCGCAGGTCAGCCCCGCCCAGCAGGAGAAGGTGCGGCTGCTGAGCGACGCGCTCGCGACGCTGGGGATGGCCGAGGTGTGGACCGCGATGCAGTCGTTCGACACACCCGAGGAGGCGGCGGCCGAGCCCGGCGATGACGGCGATCTCCGGCGCCGCTGGCTGCGCCACAACCCCGTACAGCTGATCACCACGGGCCATCGGCTGACGGTGGAACCCGACCGGGTCGACGAGTTGGGCGCCGTACGGCCGCTCCCCAAACATGTGGTGAGCGGCGAGCGCGACGACACCTGGTCCGTACCGCTGCTCGACGAGATGGCGGTACGCCTCGGCGCGCGCCGGACCGTCATCGCCGGGGCCGAGCACTCGCCCAACACGGACCGGCCGCGCGAGACGGCGGAGGCGGTCGTCGCGTTCTGGGACGATCACTGAGCGGACGGCCGGGCAGCCGGTCAGTACTGGGTCTGAAGGTGCTGCCAGAACCCGTCCCGCAGCGCCCTCCTGAGCACCGCGTGCCCCCGCAGTGACCGCTGGAGCATCCGCTCCGCCTCGATCAGCAGATCCTGGTCGACCGGGCCGGGGAGATAGGGATGCCCCGGCAGCAGTTCGGCCATGGCCTCGCGGCCCCGCTCCGCCAGCCACACCGCGGCGATCCGCGCACCCGTGAACCGCACCTCGTCGCGCGACGGCGGCGGTGCGCCCTCGTTCTCGTAGGTCGTCACGGGCCTGCGGGTGATGTACGGACGGCAGAAGTCGAGGTCAAAGGTCCGGGTGCTGTCGACTTCCCACAGCAGTGGCTCCGCCTGATTGCGGCCGTCGGCCGCCTCGATGCCCCAGAGGTGGACCCGGGCTCCATAGCCCTGGGCCGCCTCCACCGCCGAGACCAGGTCCTCGTCACCGCCGACGAGCGCCGCGTCGCTGATCGCGCGGTGCCGGGCGAGCGACTCCAGATCCGTGCGGATGAGGGAGTCGACGCCCTTCTGCTGATTGTTGGCGTTGAGGTTGCCGAGCCGCACCTTCACATCCGGAAGCTCGGCGATCGACTGCTGTTCGGGGGTGTGGATACGGCGCCGGGCGCCGTCGTACCAGTAGACCCGCAGCAGCCTGCTGTCCGCGAAGATCGTGCGGGCCCTGTCGATGAGCGCCTCGATCATCCCCTCCGCGTCCAGATCGAAGGAGCGCCGGTCCTCGGTGCCCGCCACCAGCAGCCCGGCGGCGGCGTAGAGATAGCCCGCGTCCACGAAGATGGCGTGGGTGGACGGGGTCTTCGCGACCTCGGCGAGCATCCGGCGGAGCAGCTCATTGGTGTGCTCGACCCGGGCGCCGATCTCACTTATGGCCGCCCGGGTCTCGGGGTCACCCGCCGGCACCGGGCCGCCCGGACGGGCCGCCTCAGGGGTGGCTTCGGGCATGGCCTCGGAGGCGATCTCCGGGTCGATGTCTGAGTTGATCTCTGCGTCGTTCATACGGAGCCCATTCTCCGGGCCGCCGCAGGCACCGGCCAGTCATTAGGCAACCAAAGATTTTCTTTAGTGTAGGGAATGTTTGCAGGGTGTATCGCTGTTGATGACGAACAGAAGGACATCAGTTCTCCAGCAGGAGGATCAGACGAAGGGAGAAGCCGTGCGCTTCGAGATCATGCGCCTGGACGATGTCAACGGCAGCGCCGTCGACAGCACCGTCGTGGACGCCGCCTCCGTCAACCGGATCGTGCAGCAGGCCGCCGCGACGGGCCAGCGCATCTATATCCGCCCGGTCGAACCCTCGGCCTTGTAGCGCCCCGAGCGCGCACCCGACGTGACACGCCCCCGTACGGAACGATCCGTACGGGGGCGTCGTTGTCGACTTATCACCCCAGGCCGCCGGCATGGCGCTCAAGGGCGCCGGCATGCCGCCCGGGCTCATCGGCATATCGCTCAGGCCGCCCGGACGACCTGGGTGACTCCGTTGATGATCTGCTGCACCGCGATCGCGGAGAGCATCATCCCCGCGAGCCGGGTCACCAGCACCACACCGCCGTCCTTGATCAGCCGGATGATCAGCAGTGAGTAGCGCATGGTCAGCCAGAGCACCGCGTGCATGGCGACGATCGCGCCCCAGACGGCGAGGTGCTGAGCGGGGCCGGCCGCGTCCTGCACCGCCAGGATGACCGAGACGATCGCGCCGGGCCCGGCCAGCAGCGGCATGCCCAGCGGTACGAGCGCGACATTGACGTCCTTCGTCTGCTGGGGCTCGTCCGTCTTGCCGGTCAGCAGATCGAGGGCGATGAGCAGGAGCAGCAGTCCGCCCGCGATCATCAGCGCGGGCACGGAGACATGCAGATAGTCCAGGATCCGCTGGCCGAGCAGGCCGAAGACGGTGATCACCCCGAAGGCGACGGCGACCGCCTGCCAGGCCATCCGGCGCTGCACCTTGGCAGGGCGGCCGGAGGTCAGCGCGAGAAAGATCGGCGTGATCCCGGGGGGATCCATGATCACGAACAGGGTCAGAAAGAGCGAGCCGAAGACAGCGACGTCGAACACGGTGATGGCCTAGCGGGAAGAAGAACGAGACGGGGGCGGGGCGGGGTGTTACGCCCGGCTTCCCCCGGCGCCCGGCACCGGGAACGCCCCGGTGGCCCGCCGCGTGATCTCGCCGTAGATCTCCGGATCGGTGGTGTACTCGCCGAGCCGGACGTCCTTACGGCTGCCGTGGTAGTCGCTGGACCCGGTGGTCAGCAGCCCGAGGTCCGCGGCGAACGCCCGCAGCCGCTCCCGCGTCGGCAGGTCGTGGTCCATATGGTCGACCTCGATACCGTCGAGGCCCGCGGCGGCCAGTTCGGCGATCGCCTTCTCCGGCACCGTACGGCCCCGCTTGACCGCGGCCGGGTGGGCGAAGACGGCGACCCCGCCGGCGGCCTTGACCAGGCGGACCGCGGTGAACGGGTCGAGTTCGTGCTTGGTGACATGCGCCCGGCCGCCGTCGGCGATCCACTCGGGTGTGAAGGCGTCCGAGACGGTCGGCACGACGCCCAGTTCGACCAGCGCGGTCGCGATATGCGGGCGGCCCACGGAGCCGTCCCCCGCGATCCGGGCGACCAGGTCCCACTCGATGGGAACGCCCAGCTCACGGAGTTTGGCGACCATGGCCCGGGCGCGCGGTACCCGGTCGTCCCGGACGAGTTCGCGCTCGCTCAGCAGGGCCGGCTCGTCGGGGTCGAAGAGATACGCGAGCAGATGCAGGCTCACACCGTCGAGCGCGCAGGAGATCTCGGCGCCGGTGACCAGCGTGAGCCCGGGAGGGAGTGCGGCGATCGCCTCGGCATGGCCGCGGGTGGTGTCGTGGTCGGTGAGGGCCACGACGTCCAGACCGGCAGCGGCGGCATGGCGTACCAGCTCGGCGGGGGTGTCCGTACCGTCCGACGCCGTGGAGTGGGTGTGCAGATCGATGCGCACAGCGGGACTCCAGCGGTGGTCGGCGGGCAGGGGACGGCCCAGTGT
>NZ_JBSGUP010000650.1:0-4604 GCF_053607985.1 Streptomyces sp. NPDC055078 | reverse complement strand
GCCCTGCTCCGGCCGTCGTCGTGCCGTTCCCGCTGAAGAAGAAGACCGACCCCGGCCCGACCGGCCCGGCTGCTCCGGGCGAGGGTGTGGTGAAGCCGGGGGAGTGGGTGGCCGAACTCCCCGACACCGACGACCCTGAGGCCGATGGTCTGGCCGAGGGGGTGCCGGTCGACCCGCCGCGCGAGGTCTACCCGCCGTCGGTCGCTGAGTGGATGGAGGCCAGGGACAAGGCCCGTATGCCGGTGCTGCCGGACTGGGTGAAGCTGCCTGACCAGCGCACGGCCGTCCGCAAGTGGGCCATCCGGCATTACTCGGCTGTGGCCGGGTACCACGCCGTCAGGCTGCCGCTGGTCTACACGCCGAAGATCTGCGTGTACGCGCCGCGCGGCGCGTGGCGGTGGTCGACCGCGATCGGCCGGTGGGTGTTCGACGCGGAGGCCAGGGGCCTGCGGGCTGCCGCCGTGGCGAACGAGGATGCGGCGGAATACCTGCGCCTGTCGCGGCAGCGCGACGACCGCGTCCGGCTGCGGGGGATCGTGGCGACGATCGGCGGATTCCTCGGTCTGGCCGCCGCGCTGACCCTCTACGTCATGGCCCCCTCCTGGCTGCTCATGCTGGCCGTTGCCACGCTGACCACCACCCTGGGTGTGGCCGGGGCGCCGGCCGACCGGCCGCTGATCGACCTGGCCAAGGTGACGTTCCGCAAACGGCGGCTGTCCTCCGACATCGTCATCCGCGCGCACGAGGTGGCCGGACTGACCAGCAAAGACCAGACGATCGCCTTCCCCCGGCCGATCGGCCGGGACGGCGACGGCTGGCGGGTCGTGGTGGATCTGCCCTACGGCAAGTCCTTCAAGGACGCGCTCAACGCTCACACCAAGCTCGCGTCGGGCATGGACATCGCTGCCACTCAGCTCTTCCTGGACAAGGACGAGACGAGCGAGCGCAGGGTGTCGTACTGGATCGCCGACCGTGACCCGCTCGCCGTGCCGTCGGGCAAGTCCCCGCTGCTGGGGGCGACACGGGTGGACTTCTGGAAGCCGTTCCCGTGGGGCGTGGACGAACGCGGCAACCCGGTCATGGCCACGATGCTGTGGCTGTCGCTGCTGGTCGGCGCGGTGCCGCGTCAGGGCAAGACATTCTCCGCCCGCACCATCGCGCTCGCCGCCGCGCTCGACCCGTACGTGCGCCTGTATGTGTTCGACGGGAAGGCGTCGCCGGACTGGCGCACGTTCGCCAAGGTCGCCCACCGCATCGGGTTCGGCATCGTGCCGAAGAACAACATCGACCCGGTTCAGCACCTGCTCACCGCGCTGCGGGAGCTGAAGGCGGACGTCGAAGACCGCTACCACCGGCTGTCCGAACTGCCGCTGCACGTCTGCCCGGAGGGCAAGCTCACCCCGGAGATCAGCCGGGACAAGAAGCTGAACATGCCCCTGACCCTGTTCGTGGTCGATGAGGTGCAGGAGTACCTGACCCACCCCGAACACGGCAAGGAAATCCTGTCCGTGCTGGTCTACCTCGCCCGGGTCGCCCCGGCGGTCGGTGTCTCGGTGATGACGTCGACGCAGAAGCCGGACGACAAGGCATGCCCGTCGGAACTGCGGGACCAGCATCAGGCCCGGTTCGCCCTGCGGGTCGGCGCCTACCAGGTCTCGGACACCATCCTCGGCGCGGGCTCGTACTCGGAGGGGCTGGACGCGTCCAAGCTGCTGAAGTCCCACAAGGGTGTGGGTCTGCTCAAGGGCATGTCGGACGACTCTGGGATCGTGCGCACCTACCTCGCCGACGGCCGCGACGCCGACCGCATCCTGACCAGGGCCGCCGCCCTGCGGGAGGCGGAGGGAACCCTGTCCGGCGACGCGGCCGGACAGGCCCCCGCGCCGGAGACGTCCGCGACGATCCTTGACGACGTCGCCCAGGTGCTCGGCAAGGGCGAGACCAAGGTGTGGTCCGAAACAGTCGTGGACCGCCTCGCCGACCTGCGCCCGGACGTCTACGGCCCGTGGGCCGAACTGGACCCCAAGCCCAAGGCCGAAGCCCTCACCTCAGCCCTCAAGCCGCTGGGCATCGGCACCATCCAGATCAGCCGACGCATCGACGGCGAACAGGCCAACAAGCGTGGCATCAAGCGCGACGACATCACCACCGCGATTACGGAGCGCAACAAGAATCGGGACGCCGGATAGGCCCCGCAGCCTGCTACCGGTAGCGGCAGACGTCGCTACCGGTAGCAACCCTGCTAGCGACCCAAACCGCACCTGATCAGGCCGCTAGCAACTAGCGGCCGACCTGCGGAAACCCCAGAAACCCGCCAGGGAGGACCCTTCATGCCCCCTGCCCTGCTCGCTATCGCCTTCCTCACACTCGTCACCCTCGGTTACGCGATGGTATGTGCGGCAAGCCCGTTCGGGAACTGCCGCAAGTGCGACGGCATGGGCCACCGCATCAAGACCGACCGCACCGGACGCCCCAAGCGCGGCCGGGACTGCCGCCGCTGCCACGCCACCGGCAAGCGCATCCGCGTCGGCCGCTGGCTCTACCACCGCCTTGCCCGCACCTACCGCACCGGCACCCGCTGACTACCCACCCACCGCACCGGAAAGGGGGTCCCGGCATGGCCGTGACCATCTCCCTCGCCCTCCTCACCGGACTCGTTCTCTTCTTCCTCCTGCGCTCCCGATCCCTCGGCTTCGGCAGCGCGTTCATCGCCGTCATGTTCGGCTTCTTCCTCGCCTCCACCGGAGCGGCCGGACCCATCAACGAACTGACCACCGCCCTCATCAACGCCATCCCGAGCCTGTAGACCTCTGACCCGAAGGACTGACTTGCCTGTGACCGGACCTGAGCAAGACCCCTGCGAGGCGACCCCTCCGGCGGACACCCCCGCCGGTTCCTCCGCGTGGCCGGACGGGCCGATGCTGGCGGTGGATGTGGAGACCACCGGCATCGAACCGGAGACCGCCCGCATCGTCGCTGCGGCCGTGGCCGCCGTCGGTGGGGGCACCCCGCCCCGGACCACCTCATGGCTCGTGAACCCGGGGACCGAGATCCCCGAGGGCGCCACCGCTGTGCACGGCATCACCACCGAGCAGGCCCGCGCCGACGGCCGCCCGCCGGCAGACGCGCTCACCGAGATCATCACCGCACTCGCCAGGGCACTCGCTGCGGGTACCCCGCTGGTCGTCTTCCGCGCGCCGTACGCGCTGACCGTGCTGGCCCGCGAATGCACCCGCCACGGAATCCCCTTCCTCGACGGGGACGTGGCGCCCGTCATCGACCCGTTCGTGATCGACAAGCGGATCAACCGCTTCCGGTCCGGTCGGCGGACACTGCCCGCACTGTGCGAGCACTACGGGGTCCGGCACGACGGCCCCAACATCGCGCACCACGACGCGCTCGCCGCCGCCCGGCTCGCCTGGCGCCTGCCGCGCGACTGCCCCGCTCTCGCCTCCATCCCGCTCGCCGAACTCCACACCCACCAGCGGGCATGGGCTGCGGAGCAGGCCACCAGCCTTCAGGCATACCTGCGGAGGACCGACCGGACCGCCCGCGTCAACGGCGACTGGCCCCTCATTCCCGCCCCTGCCAACCCTCAGGAGCACGCGTGACGTTCGATATCCGGATCATCTGCGACCACACCGACGCCGACCGCATCACCGCCGCGCTCGCTGACACCTTCCGGACCGGCACGGCCCGGACCTACCCCACCCGCGACGGCATGCGCACCCGCCTCTACCTCACCGCCGACCACCAGCCCACCACGCAGACGGAGACGGCCGGTGAGTAACCCCGCCGCGTGGCGTGCCCCAGACGGCACGCACTGGCGCGAGTTCGGGCCCGTTGCCGAGGAGCCGGACACGGTGGTCCTGTATCGCAGGGAGCAGGACCCCGACACCCGCGCGTGGCGCTCGCTCACGCTGAAGAGCGTCGACCGGCGCACGGTGACGGAGGCTGAGTTCAGCACCTACACCCCGGTCGCCCCGGAGCCGCTGAAAGACCCGCGCATCACCCACCTCGCCACCCTCGTAGACGCCCTCCTGACCGACTACGAGGACGCCACCGGGGACCCGGCACCGGGAACGGAAGAAATCCGCGAGGCGCTCGCCGCCGTCGCCGCCATCCCCGAAGAGGCACGCACCCGCAGCGCCGGGAGCCGCTCTGCCGCCTATCGCTCCGGATACCACCAGGGGCGACGCCGCCGCTAAACCAACCACCCACGAGGGCGACCCCGCCTCTCGCCAAAGATCCGGGGCCGCCCTCATCCACCACCCAACTGAACAGTGGAGGTCTCCAGCATGACTCATGACCGCACCACCGCGCTGCTGACGGCAGCGCTGAAGCTCGCAGAAGCGGGTGTGCCCGTCCTGCCCCTGCGCGCCGGGAAACTCCCCCTCGGCAACTGCCGCGCCTGCGCTGGCAGCGCCTGCGGTGACCGGCCCCACATGAAGGCGGCAGGCACCTGCCAGTGCCCCGCCCCGTGCCATGGGTGGGCCGCCGCCACCACCGACACCCGCGTCCTCACCTCCCCCACCTGGGCCCCCGGGTGGCGACAGGCCGCCGCCATCGCCTACCACCCCGGCGGGGCGGACCTGACCGTCGTG
>NZ_JBSGUP010000649.1:0-4629 GCF_053607985.1 Streptomyces sp. NPDC055078 | reverse complement strand
ATCAGGTTGACGTGGACCTGCTCGGGGGTTCGGGCCTTCGCGAGATTCAGGACGAGCGTCTGCAGCGTACGTAGTCAGAGCTTCGACAGCTCGTCGACCAGATCGTCCAGCCCCAGTGAGCCCTGCGAGAGCGCCGCCATGTGCCATGCCTTCGCGTCGAACGCGTCGCCGTGCGCCTTGCGCGCGTTCTCCCGGCCCAGCAGCCAGGCGCGCTCGCCGAGCTTGTAGCCGATCGCCTGGGCGGGCATGGACAGATACCGGGTCAGCTCGCTCTCCACGAAGTCCGCGGGCCGCCCGCTGTGGGCGCCGAAGAACTCCTGGGCCAGCTCCGGGGTCCAGCGCTCTCCCGGGTGGAACGGCGAATCCGCCGGAATCTCCAGTTCCAGGTGCATCCCGATGTCCACGATCACCCGGCAGGCGCGCATCATCTGGGCGTCCAGATAGCCGAGCCTGCACTCCGCGTCGGGCAGAAAGCCCAGCTCGTCCATGAGCCGCTCGGCGTACAGCGCCCAGCCCTCCATGTTCGCGCTGACCCCGCCGACGGTGGCCTGGTAGCGGGAGAGCTGATCGGCGACATGCGCCCACTGTGCGAGCTGGAGGTGGTGGCCGGGTACGCCCTCGTGGTACCAGGTCGAGGTCAGGTCGTATACGGGGAACCGGGTGGCGCCCATGGTCGGCAGCCAGGTCTGGCCGGGGCGGGAGAAGTCCTCCGACGGGTTGGTGTAGTACGGCGCCGCCGCGCCGCCCGGGGGAGCGATCCGGGACTCCACCTTCCGTACCCGCTCGGCGAGTTCGAAGTGGGTGCCGTCCAGCGCCTCGATCGCCTCGTCCATCAGCTGCTGGAGCCAGACCCGCACCTCCTCCACGCCGTCGATATGGCGGCCGTGTTCGTCGAGGTACGCGAGCGCCTCCCACGGGGACGCGCCGGGCAGGATCTTCGCCGCCTCCGTCCGCATCTCGGTGAGCAGCCGGTGGTACTCCGACCAGCCGTAGGCGTACGCCTCGTCCAGGTCGAGATCGGTGCCGTTGAAGTAACGCGACCAGCGGGCGTAGCGCTCACGGCCCACGGTGTCGGGCGCGTCCACGACGGCGGGGGCGTACACCTCGCGCATCCAGTCGCGCAGGGCGGCCAGCGCGTCCGTGGCGATACGGGCCGCCGCGTCCAGTTCGGCGCGCAGCGCGTCGGGGCCGTCCGCCGTGAACTCCTCGAACCAGCTCCGGTCGGTGCCCAGCCACTCCGTCAGCTGGCCGATGTTCGTACGGGTCGCGCGGGGGCCGCCGAAGAGGCTGCGCTCCAGGCCCAGTTCCAGGGAGGCGCGGTAGCCCTCCAGCGCTGCGGGGACGGCGCGCAGCCGCTGGGCGATGGCCGCCCAGTCCTCGTCGGTGTCGGCCGGTGTCACCGTGAACACCTCGCGCACCTCGTGTACCGGCGAGCTGATATTGCTCACCGCGCGCAGTCCCTCCTCGGCCTCCCGTACGGCGAGGTCGGCCGTGAGCCGCTCGCGCAGCAGCCGGCCGCACCGCCGCTCGATGTCGCTGTCGGCCCCCGGTACCTTCTCGGACTCGTCGAGCCGGGCGAGGGTCTCCCGGGCCAGCTCGGCGATTTTCTTCTGACCGGCGGGTGAGTAGTCGGGCAGGAGAGCGGAACTCTCCTTGACCCCCAGATGGGTACCGAGGGCCGGATCGAGTGCGATGAGGGCGTCGACATAGGCGTCGGCGACCTGCCGGGGCAGTGGGCTAACGGTGGTGACCGGGGTGCTGGAGGTGTCTGACATGCTCATATCCTCATACGAGCAGGGTCTCCGCGTCACCCCGGTTCCGGCCCCTCGACCCGTCGGCCTGTCGTGCGTCTGCGGCAGGCCGGACCTCCGCCAGGTCCGGACCTCCGCCAGGTCCGGACCTCCGACAGATCCCCGCCCTTCGCTGATCCGGACCGGCCACGCTGCTCCAGGTCGCGGCTACAGACCGGGAGGACGGTTCACCGGCGGCAGCAGCGGGCCGCACTCCCACTGCTGGAAGATCAACCGCGTCTCCACCCTGGCGACTTCCCGCCGCGAGGTGAACTCGTCCACCACCAGCCGCTGAAGATCCGCCGTGTCCGCCACGGCCACATGCACCAAGTAGTCGTCGGGGCCGGTGAGATGGAACAGCGACCGGGACTCGGGCAGTGCCCGGATACGCTCCACGAAGGTGGCGATCAGCTCCCGGCGGTGCGGACGCACCTGGACCGAGAGCAGTGCCTCCAGACCCCGGCCGAGCCGCGCCGGGTCCAGCGCCAGCCGATGGCCGAGAATCACCCCTGACCGCCGCAACCGGGTCACCCGGTCGAGACAGGTGGAAGGAGCGACCCCCACTTCTGCGGCCAGATCGCGATACGTGGTCCGGGCATCGTTCTGTAGCAGCCGGAGAATATGCAGATCCACCGGGTCAAGAGCGACGCTTTCGGCCATATGCCGAACGTAACACGGCCGGGAACCACTACCTTCCGGTAGTTGTTCACGCTGCGGTCATGGAGAACACATCCGCCGCTCCCGTACCCCGGGCGCTGGCCACCGAAGCGGTCCATGCCGGACGTGATGATCTCGCGCGGCTCGGTCTGCACGCTCCACCGCTGGATCTGTCCACCACCTACCCGTCGTACGACGCCGCCGCCGAGGCCGAACGGATCGACACCTTCGCCGCCACCGGTGGGCGGCTGGCGGGCCCGCCCGTCTACGCCCGGCTGGACAATCCGACCACCGCCCGCTTCGAGACCGCGCTCGCCCGGCTCGAAGGCGCCGAGAGCGCGGTGGCCTTCGCCAGCGGAATGGCCGCGCTCACCGCCGTACTCCTCGTCCGCGCGAGCATGGGGCTGCGCCATGTGATCGCCGTCCGCCCGCTGTACGGATGTAGTGACCACCTTCTCGCCGCCGGACTGCTGGGCACCGAGGTGACCTGGACGGACCCGGCCGGGATCGAGGCCGCGATCCGCCCCGACACCGGTCTGGTCATGGTCGAGACCCCCGCCAACCCGACCCTCGTGGAGGTCGACCTCGACGCCGTACGGCACGCCTGCGGCTCCATACCGCTGCTGGTCGACAACACCTTCGCCACCCCCGTGCTCCAGCGGCCCCTGGAACACGGGGCACGGATCGTGCTGCACAGCGCGACCAAGTACCTGGGCGGTCACGGCGATGTGATGGGCGGGGTGGTGGCCTGCGACGAGGAGTTCGCGGGCAGTCTGCGCCAGGTCCGCTTCGCCACCGGAGGGGTGCTCCATCCGA
The DNA here is from genome assembly GCF_053607985.1 of Streptomyces sp. NPDC055078. Taxonomy (NCBI): domain Bacteria; kingdom Bacillati; phylum Actinomycetota; class Actinomycetes; order Kitasatosporales; family Streptomycetaceae; genus Streptomyces; species Streptomyces sp. NPDC055078. Next base: position 1,366 of record NZ_JBSGUP010000649.1, on the reverse strand, counting down.
TGGCCGGATATCTGCTGCTCCGTGGGCTCTCCACCCTTCCCGTACGGGTCAGGGCCGCATCCGCGACCGCCGCCGAACTGGCCTCCCGGCTGGCCCCCGACCCTCGGATCGCCCGGGTCCACTACCCCCGGATCGGCGGGGCGATGGTCTCCTTCGAGGTCCACGGCGACCCGCGCGCGGTCATCGCGGCCGTCCGGCTGATCACTCCCGCCGTCAGCCTCGGCAGCGTCGACAGCCTGATCCAGCACCCGGCCTCCATCAGCCATCGCATCGTCGCCGAGTCCGACCGGCACGAGGCGGGCGTCGGCGACCGGCTGCTGCGGCTCTCGGTCGGCCTGGAGGATGTCGAGGACCTCTGGCGCGATCTGGATCACGCCCTCAGCGCTCGGCCTGCTCGAAGCGTCCCGGCCCCCGCTGCGCCGACGGTGCCCGCTGTGCCCGCTGTGTCTCCGACAACTGGTGTTCCCGGGGCGACAGCTGGTGGTCCCGGGGTACGGCACGCCCGGGACCACCGTCCCGGTCCGCTGCCGACCCGTCCAGCCGGGCGGTGATCACCAGCGTTCCTCCCTCGATCTGGTAGTCGAGGGGCAGACCGAGGCCACGCATGGCAGCGACCATGCCGGTGTTGGCGGACTGGGTCACGGCGTACACATTCCGGCAGCCGGTCTCCTGAGCGAGCGCGACCAGCCTGCCGAGCAGCTCGGAGCCGATACCGCGCCGCTGCCAGGCGTCCTCGACGAGGAGCGCCACCTCGGTCTCGTCCCCGTCCCAGAGCAGATGGCCGAGGGCCACCAGCCGGCCCGACGCCGTCTGCGCCGCGAGGGTGCGCCCGAAACGCGGGCTGAGCAGATGGCCGAGGTAGCGGTCGGCGTCACCGACCGGGCCGTGGTAGCGCAGCCGCAGGGTGGCGTCGGAGCACCGCCGGTGCATCGCCCTGGCCGCCTCGGCATCGCTCCCGTCCGCCCGGCGCACAGTGATCTCATTGCCCTCCGGGAGGGTGAGGACATCACGACCGCGCGGAATCCGCGGCCCCAGATGGGCATCCAGCTCCACCAGCGCCCGCGCCCGCGCGAACTCCGTCGGGGTGAACGGCAGATGGGCCCGCTCGACGATGATCGCACCGCCGTCCGGGTCACGCAGCCGCATCACCGTCTCCTCCAACGCCCCTTCGGCGGGCGGCAGATCCCCGGTCGGACGGCCGGTGGGGGAGACCGCGGGCAGCGAACTGATGGTGCACCGGCCCAGCAACTGGCGCAGGACGAGCGGCAACTCGGCCGCGTCCAGCGCCGTACGGGTGGCGAGGCCCAGCACCCTGGTCGGGGTGTCGACGAGATCGTGCGCGTCGGCGCGCTCGATCCAGGTGGCC
>NZ_JBSGUP010000648.1:0-4655 GCF_053607985.1 Streptomyces sp. NPDC055078 | reverse complement strand
GGGGTGGGGCATGGGGTCGGAAGTCACCGCGAACATATTCGTGAACGCGTTCAACTCACTGGGGTGGGACACCGAGATGGCGCGCAGGGGAGCCGCCGGGTACGACACCCTCGCCGGGTGGCGCGCGTCCCAGACGACGCAGGTCGCCCTGGCCGGCGGCGCCGCGATGGCGGTCCCCGGCGCGCATCTCGTCGCGCTCACCGCGGATGTGGGTTTCCTGCTGCACAAGATGTCGATCTGCGCGTGGGGGATCGGTTTCAAGCTGGACGCGTCGGTGGACGCGGAGGACGATCTCGCGGTCATCCTCGGTCTGTGGTCGGGGGCGCTGGAGCCGGACGCGCTGAGTGTGGCCACGGCCGGTGCCGGGGCATCGGCGGGCTGGATCGCCTTCAACGCCGTCTATCCCACCTACGGTGCCGCGGTCATGGCCAAGGCCCTGGCGGCGGGCGCCGGGGCGGGGGTCTCCACCGTCGGAGCCAAGATCGCGGGGAAGAAGGGGGGCAAGGCGCTGGCCAAGCTGAGCAAGCCCTTCCTGCAGAAGATCGCCCAGAAGGTGGCCGTGAAGTTCTCGGCGATTCTCGGGTCCAAGGCGGTCACCGGAGCGGTCCCGTTCCTCGGCGCGCTCGCCGGGGCCGGGGTGAACGCCTACTTCCTCCAGAAGTTCGCCGACGCGGCGGAGATGTACTACCGGCAGAAGGTCGCCACCGGCGGCTGACGAACCGTCCCGCCGGGGCCGGCGGCGTGCGCGCGTCCGGGCCGGGCGCTGCACACGGCGTACGGCCCCGGCGGGACGGGGCGGGTGGGCCGGCCACCGGCGATGAGTCGCGCGCCGCCGTGCTCCGGTGCGCGGCCTGCGGGACGATGGTCCTGGTGCCGCCGGGGCTTTGACCGGGCCGAGCACCCGCCATACACTTCGTTGCCTAACGAACTATATATTCTCCGGTACCGCGAACCGCCCTGTTCCCGGGGGCCATGAGCGCGGCGGTGCCGGATCCGTGGCACAGCCTCCCGGGCGGGGTGCCGCGCTCCCAGGAAGGAAGGCCCGATGGTCACCACCGGCCAGGACAGCGGCAGCGACAAGGCCGAGTTCAAGCGGTCCGCCAGCCATTTCGCGGACCGGATCACCGAGGACGGCCGGGACGGCTGGCCCGTGGCCGCCGGACGCTACCGGCTGGTGATCAACCGGGCCTGCCCATGGGCCAACCGCACGCTGATCTCCCGTCGGCTGCTCGGCCTCGAAGAGGCGATCTCGCTGGCCGTCACCGACCCCATCCAGGACGAGCGCAGCTGGCGGTTCACCCTGGACCCCGGCGATGTGGACCCCGTACTCGGCATCGCCTACCTCAGCGAGGCGTACGACGCCCGTGAACGCGACTACCCCGGCGGGGTCAGCGTCCCGGCGATCGTCGACATACCCAGCGGCAAGCTGGTGACGAACGACTTCCAGCGCATCACCCTGGACTTCGCGACCGAGTGGACCGCCCTGCACCGCGACGGCGCCCCCGATCTCTACCCCGAGGCACTGCGCGACGAGATCGACGAGGTCGCCGAAGCCGTCTACCGCGATCTCAACAACGGCGTCTACCAGGCCGGTTTCGCCGTCCACCAGGACCGGTACGACACGGTCGTCGGGCGGCTGTTCGCCCGGCTGGACCGGCTGTCGGAGCGGCTGGCCACGCGCCGCTATCTGGTCGGCGACACCATCACCGAGGCCGACATCCGGCTGTTCACCACCCTGGTCCGCTTCGACACGGTCTACCACGGCCACTTCAAGTGCAACCGCAACAAACTCAGCGAGGACCCGGTGCTGTGGGCGTACGCCCGCGATCTGTTCCAGACCCCGGGCTTCGGGGACACCGTCGACTTCGACCACATCACCCGGCACTACCACCAGGTCCACACCCACATCAACCCCACCGGGATCGTCCCGGTCGGCCCCGACCTCACCGCGTGGCTCACCCCCCACCACCGGGAACAGCTCGGTGGCCGCCCCTTCGGCGACGCCACCGCCCCGGGCCCGGTGCCCGCCGCGGAGGCGGTCCCCCCGGCCGGACGCGCCTCACGGATCTGACGCGGGGACGGCCGGGGCCCTGCCCTCGCAGAGTGCCGTCTGCACGACGGCCTTCATGCCGTTGCTCTGCGCGTCCGGACCACCCGGGCCGAGGTTCGCCATGACCGTCGCCTGCCTGCCGCCGACCGTGGCACCGCCCGCCGTCTCATAGCCGGGGAAGTCGCCGGTGTGCCCCCAGTAGAGACCGCCGCAGGGCAGCGGCCTGCTCTCCAGACCGAGGCCGTACGCCCGGCCGTCCGGATTGCCGGTCTCCCGGGTCCTCATCATGTCCCGGAGCTGGGCCGGGCGCAGCAGCTTGCCGCGTACGAGCGCGCCCAGGAACCGGTTGAGGTCGGTGCCACTGGAGATCATCTCTCCGGCCGGGCCGCCGACCGAGGGGTTGATCGCCGTGATGTCCCTGAGCGGCGCGTCCTTGCCCGGCCGTACGTACCCGCGCGGGTGCGGTCCCGGGATCGCCGGGGCGATGTCCGGCAGATACGTGTCGTGCAGGCCGAGCGGTCTGATGACGCGCCGGTGGATCTCCGCGCCGTACGGGCGGCCGGTCACCCTCTCGATGATCATGCCTGCCAGCAGATAGCCGGTGCTGGAGTAGTTCCAGCCTTCGTCCGGCTCGAAGGCCGGGGGGTGAGCGAGGGCGATGTTCACGAGGTCGCGGATGTCGTAAGGGGCGAGCGGGTCCGCACCTCGGCGAGCGCTCCGGGGGCGCCGTCGGCCGTGGTCGACCCCGGGTCACGCCCAGGACGCGCCCCTTCGCGGCGTCGGCCGGCCGTGGCGTCCGGGCCTCGCCTCCCGCGCCCGCGTTCCGATCCCGCTGGGCAGCGTCCGAGCGGGGCCGGTCTCAGGCGCGGTCGCGGCGGGTGACGCCGTGTTCCGGCCGCTGCGCCGAGGAGTCCCTGCCCGCCCACGGGCCCCTTCTGCCCCGGCAGGGAGGCGGTCCCGGCGGCCCGGGTGGCAACGGTGTACGTCAGCTCGATCGAGGGCGCGCGGAGGGGACAGGTCTACGGGTCCGGTGACCCCTGCCGCTGCCCAGGCGCTTCTGGGGCGGAAGCGCGCAGCGGCGGGGCATCGCCGGGGGCTGCGCGGTTCAGGAGCCCGGGCGTGCCGCGTACTCCCCGAAACCGACCCAGTCGATGACGACACAGGGCTCATCGCCGAGCACCCACGCGTCATGGCCGGGATCGATGGTGATCACGTCGCCCGGCCCCGCGTCGCCGGACTCCCCGTCGTCCATCACGATCCGCATCCGGCCGCTGACGACATATCCGGCGTGCGCGACCTGGCAACTGTCGGTACCCGCGATGGGCTTGATGTGCTCGGACCATTTCCAGCCGGGCTCGAAGACCGCCCGGCCGACGGGACCGCTCCCCGTGTCGACCAGTTCCAGTCTGCCCTTGCCGTCCTCGAACGGGCGGGTCTCATCCGCCGAGTCGAAGTTCTTGTGCAGGAGTCCAGCCATGACCATTCGCCTCCCGGGCGGGGTGGCGTGTACGAACCCGAGTCGCTTTCCAGGCTACGCCGCTCGATCGGGGGCGGCCGGTCCGCTGGGCAGGCGGCCGGGCCGGGCGGCGCCTGCCCGGCGGTCCTGCCGTGCGACCGGACCGCCTGCCGTGCGACCGGACCGCCGCCCGCCGGCTGATGAGGGGACGGGCCTCGGCAGTCCTCAGCCGTGCAGCGTGCCGTCCAGCACCGTCACGGCGGAGCCGCTCAAGTGCACACGGTCGCCGTGCACGGAGGTGCGGACCAGGCCGGCGCGGGCGGACGCCTGGAGGCCGGTGAGGCCGTCGCGGCCCAGGCGGGCGGACCAGTAGGGGGCGAGGGCGGTGTGGGCGCTGCCGGTGACCGGGTCCTCGGGGATGCCCTCGGCGGGGGAGAAGAAGCGGGAGACGAAGTCGTACTCCTGGCCGGTGCCCGCCGCCGGGGCGGTGATGATGATGCCGCGCAGCTTCTCCCTGCGGGTGAGGTCGGCCATCGCCGCAGGATCGGGCGTCGCGGCGCGGACGGTGGCCTCGTCGGGCAGTACGGTCAGCAGATCGCCCAGGTCGCCCGTCCGGAAGGCGGCATCGGGGGTGACACCGAGCACCTCCGCCAGGCCCTGCGGCACGGGGATCTCGGTGCCGGGGGCGGCGGGGAAGTCCAGGGTGATCGTGCCGTCGTCGCGGGCGTCGGCGACGAGGACACCGCTCCACCGGCTGCTGAACCGTACGGGCCCGAGGAGCCCCCGCTCGGTGCGCAGCACATGCCGGGTGGCCAATGTGGCATGGCCGCACAGATTCGTCTCGACGAGCGGGGTGAACCAGCGGATCGCCCAATCCGCGTCGGCCGTGGCGGACAGCGGAAGCGCGAAAGCGGTCTCCGAGTGGTTCAACTCGGCCGCGACCTGCCGCATCCAGGCGTCCTCCGGCCACTCCCCGGCGGGCAGGAGACACACCCCGGCGGGATTCCCGGCGAACGGGCGGTCGGTGAAGGCGTCGACCACATAGATTCTCATGGGAGAAACCTAGCCATACCGATCGGTGTGACGCGCAGTCCAATCCAGGTTGAGTGGACTGATTCTCGGCGGCTCGGTCGGTCCACGACGTATGTC
>NZ_JBSGUP010000647.1:0-4673 GCF_053607985.1 Streptomyces sp. NPDC055078 | reverse complement strand
TCTTCGGAGGCGCCCAGGGCGGGCCCCAGCAGGGCCCGGGCGGCGCCGGCGGCTTCGGCGGCGGGCTCGGCGATGTCTTCGGCGGACTGTTCAACCGGGGCACCGGCACCACCGGCACCCGTATCCAGCCGCGCCGGGGCCAGGACATCGAGTCCGAGGTGACGCTCAGCTTCACCGAGGCCGTCGACGGGGCCACGGTCCCGCTGCGGATGTCCAGTTCGGCCGCGTGCAAGGCGTGCTCGGGCACCGGCGACAAGAACGGCACCCCCCGGGTGTGCCCGACCTGCGTCGGCACCGGCCAGGTCTCGCGCGGCGGCACCGGCTCCTTCTCGCTGACCGACCCCTGTGTCGACTGCAAGGGGCGCGGGCTGATCGCCCAGGACCCCTGCGAGGTATGCAAGGGCAGCGGGCGTGCCCGCTCCTCGCGCACCATGCAGGTCCGTATCCCGGCGGGAGTCTCCGACGGCCAGCGGATCAGGCTGCGCGGCAAGGGCGCCCCGGGTGAGCGGGGCGGACCCGCCGGTGACCTCTATGTCGTCGTCCATGTCGGCGAGCACCCCGTCTTCGGCCGCAAGGGCGACAACCTCACGGTCACCGTGCCCGTCACCTACGCGGAGGCGGTGCTCGGCGGCGAGGTCAAGGTGCCCACCCTCGGCGGGCCCCCCGTCACCCTGAAACTGCCGGCCGGCACACCCAACGGCCGGACCATGCGCGCCCGCGGCAAGGGCGCCGTCCGCAAGGACGGCACCCGCGGTGACCTGCTGGTCACCGTCGAGGTCGCGGTCCCCCAGGAGCTGAGCGACAAGGCGAAGGAAGCGCTGGAGACCTACCGCGACGCCACGGCGGAGGAGGACCCGCGGGCTGAGCTGTTCCAGGCCGCGAAGGGAGCATGACATGGACGGAAGGCGCCGTAACCCCTACGAACTGACCGATGAGTCGCCGGTGTATGTGATTTCGGTGGCGGCTCAGCTCTCGGGGCTGCACCCGCAGACCCTGCGGCAGTACGACCGGCTCGGCCTGGTCTCCCCGGACCGCACGGCCGGCCGGGGGCGGCGCTACTCCGCCCGTGACATCCAACTGCTGCGCACCGTGCAGCAGTTGTCCCAGGACGAGGGCATCAACCTCGCGGGCATCAAGCGCATCATCGAGCTGGAGAACCAGGTCGCGGCGCTCCAGTCCCGGGTCGCCGAGCTGTCGGCCGCCGTGGAGGGCGCGGCGGTGGCGATGCAGCAGCGCGAGGCGCAGGTGCATGCCTCGTACCGGCGCGATCTGGTGCCGTATCAGGATGTCCAGCAGGCGAGCGCGCTGGTGGTGTGGCGCCCCAAGCGGGCGACCGACTGACTTCCCCGGGGCAGTCCCGGGTGCCGGCGCGGGGATCGGCCGTCGCCTGGTCGCCTGTCCGGGTGCGCCCGGTGCCGTACCGGCCGGGTGCCGGGGGCATACGCGACCGGATGCGGACGGGAGCGTACCGCCCGGGTGCCGGGGTCATGCGGCAGGTGCGTCGGCCTCGCGGTAGGCGTCCGGGTAGTCGACGCCGTCCGTCACCGTGGCGGCGATGACGGTGTCCAGCGCGTCGCGCGCGGCCAGCAGTTCGCCCACGGCGTCGTCGAGCCGTTCGCGTTCCCGGTAGAGGTCGGGCAGCAGGCCCGAACAGGCCGGTGCCAGGACCTGGCCGTCGTTGGCCATACAGGGCAGCAGTTCGGCGATGGTGGTGGTGCTGAGACCGGCGCCGAGGAGGGTACGGATACCCCACACGGTGGCGATGTCCTCCTCCGCGTACTCGCGGTATCCGCTCTGTCGCCGCGACGGCGCGAGCAGCCCCTGCTCCTCGTAGTAGCGCAACAGCCGCTGACTGACCCCGGTTCGCCGGGAGAACTCGCCCATACGCATGTGATGACCACCACGTTCAGTTGACTCTCACATCGGTGTGAGACGCCAGCCTAATCCGTATGACTACGCAGCGATCAGCGGCGGACGCCCGGCGTCCGGCCGTCTCCCTCATCGGTCTCGGCCCTATGGGCCTCGCCCTCGCCGAGACGCTTCTCGACCACACCCGCCCCCTGACCGTCTGGAACCGTACGCCGGAGCGGGCCGACGACCTGGTCGCGCGGGGGGCCCAGCGCGCCGGGTCCGTCGCGGAGGCCGTCTCCGCGAGCCCGCTCACCCTCATCTGTCTGAAGGACTACGAGTCCCTTCACGAGGTCTTCGGGGCGGCCGGTGACGCCCTCAGGGGCCGGGTGCTGGTGAACCTCTCCTCCGGGACGCCGCAGGAGGCGCACGCGGCGGCCGACTGGGCACGGGAGCGCGGTGCCGAGTACCTCGACGGCGCGATCATGGTGCCGCCGACGCTCGTCGGGCAGCCGACGTCCGTCTTCCTGTACAGCGGTGACCGGGCCGTACTCGACCGGCACCGGGCGCCGCTGGCGAGCCTGGGCGATCCCCGGTATCTCGGGCCCGACCCCGGTCTGGCGGTGCTGTACAACACGGCACTGCTCGGCTTGATGTACGCGACCGTCAACGGCTTTCTGCACGCCGCCGCGCTGGTCGGCTCGGCGGATGTCCCGGTGACCACGTTCGCCGATCTCGCCGTCAACTGGTTCATGCCCACGGTCGTCGACGCGTCCCTCGCCGAGCAGGCACCCGAGCTGGACAAGGGGCACTACCCCGGTGACGCGGGCACGATGGAGATGAACCTGAGCGCGCTGGAGCACATCGTCCGTACGTGTGTGGAGCAGGGCGTCCATGCGGACCAGCCGCGGCTGATGAAGGAGATCGCCGCACGGGCGATCGCCGAGGGCCATGGCGGCAAGAACTACCTGGCCGTCTTCGAGATCTTCAAGAAGGCGACCAGGGTTTCGTGACCTGGGTGCTGTGAACCGGGTGTCGTGACCTGGGCGCTCCGGGGGCCTGCGGGCCCGGGGGTCTGGGTGCTCGGGGCGGGGCCTGCGCGGCACGGCGGGGCCTGCGGGGCCTGCGGGGCCCGGGGGCCTGGCGGGCCCGGTTGCGCCGTCGGATCGTCGGGCGGCGCCCCCGCCACTCTGTGACCCACGCCACATGTGCGGGGTTTCTGTCAGGAATCGGGGCGCTGTCCCGCTCAACTCACGAAGAGCGAGGCGAACCGACTAGGAGCGTCATATGAAGCACCGCATCGTTGTCCTCGGCGCCGGGTATGCCGGGGCCTATGTGGCCGGAAACCTGGCCCGTCGGCTGTCCCCGGCGGACACCGGGATCACCGTGGTCAACGCCGTGCCGGACTTCGTCCAGCGGATGCGGCTGAACCAGTTGGCGGCCGGCCGGGACCTCCAGGCCCCGCAGCTCACCGATGTCTTCGCGGGCACCGGGATCCGGCTGCGCGTGGCCCGGGTCACCGCCGTCGACCCCGAGCGCCAGGTCGTCGCCGTGGCCGACGCCGACGGCGGCGGTGAACTCGGCTACGACACGCTGGTGTACGCGCTCGGCAGCCATGGCGACACCCATGCCGTCCCCGGCGTCGCCGAACACGCCTTCGACGTCGCCACCAGGCCCTCGGCGCTGCGTCTGCGCGAGCGCCTGGTCGGCTTGGGCGACGGCGGGAAGGTGGTGGTCGTCGGCGACGGGCTGACCGGCATCGAGACCGCCACCGAGATCGCCGAAGCCCGGCCCGGCCTGTCGGTGGCGCTGATCGCCCGCGGTGAGCTGGGTGCCCGGCTCTCCGCCGGAGCGCGCGGCCATCTGCGCCAGGCGTGCGACCGGCTTGGCGTCACCGTCCTGGAGCACACCAGCGCCGAAGCCGTCGAAGCGGCGCGGGTGCTGTGCGCCGACAGCACCGCCCTGGCGTCCGACGCGACCGTGTGGACGGCCGGGTTCGCGGTCGACCCCATCGCCGCCGCCGGCGGGCTGGAGGTCACCGGGAACGGCCGGATCGTCGTCGACCGCACCATGCGGTCGGCCTCGCACCCGAACGTCTACGCCGTCGGCGACAGTGTCCATACCCCCGGGGACAACGGTCTTCCGCTGCCGATGTCCTGCGGCTCGGCAGGCTTCACCGGCCGACAGGCATTCGAGGCGATCATCGGGCGCCTCACCGGCCGCACGATCGCGAACGTCAAACTGGTCTACCTGTACAACGCCATCAGCCTCGGGCAGCGGGACGGGATCTGGCAGTCGATCGACGGCGAAGGACAGGCGAAGCCGAAGTACATGGGCGGGCGGAAGGCCCTGCGGATCAAGACGGCCATCCAAAGAGGGGCGACCAGGTCATCGGCGCCGTGACGTTCGACATCACAGGCGGCAGGATCGCGACCGTGCGCGGCATCGCCGCCCCCACCCGCCTCGTCCGCCTCACCGAAGCCTGGCGGCAACACGGACCGGACACACCGCTCATCTCCCGGTGGTGACCCGACGCCGACCGCGGCCAGGCGCGGCGACCGCGTTTCCCGGCCGGTCGCTCATGCGGGGACCACCTCCATGCGGGGACCACCTCCATGCGGGGACCCGCCTCCCCATGCGGGGACGACCTCCCGCCATGTGGGGACCACGTCCATGCGGGGACGACCTCCCGCCATGTGGGGACCACGTCCATGCGGGGATGACCTCCCCCCATGTGGGGACCACGTCCATGCGGGGACGACCTCCCCGTACCACCGAACTCCATGCACATAGCAGCGAGTTCCGGCCTTTCGGCGGCCCCGGAG
>NZ_JBSGUP010000646.1:0-4678 GCF_053607985.1 Streptomyces sp. NPDC055078 | reverse complement strand
ACCGACGCCACAGAGGGCGCGGTGGGCACGGCGGGCGCGGAGGCCGGGCACCCCGCAGGGGCGGGCGCCGCCGTCGTCCAGGTGCACAGCCTCGCCGATCCGACGCTCGTCATCGACGCCGCCGGGCTCTGGGCGGGCGACGGCGACGAGCGCTTCGGGCCGCGCGCCCGGATCGACGCGCTGCTCGCGCTGCGCCGCGCCGCCCGGGTCTGGCCGCCCCTCGCCGGGCTGCTGGAGCGCGATGTGCCCGATGTGCTGACGCTCGGCGAGGACGAGTTGTACGAGCTGCTGGGGCCGGGGGCCGCCCGGCTGGCCGCCGCGGGGGTGACCGTGCACTGGCCGAGGGAGCTGGTGCGCTCGCTCTCGGCCGCGGCTGTCGTCCGGCCCGCGCCGGGCTCCGCCACCGACGGCACCCCCTTCTTCGACAGCGAGGAACTGCTGAAGTTCAACTGGCAGCTGGCGCTCGACGGCGATCCGCTGACCGAGGAGGAGATGGACGCGCTGGCCGAGTCGCATCGCGCGATCGTGCGGCTGCGGGACCAGTGGGTGGTGGTCGACCCCGATCTCGTACGCAAGGTCCGCAAGCGCGAGCTGGGGCTGATGCAGCCGGTCGACGCCCTGGCCGTGGCGCTGACCGGCACCGCCGAGGTCGACGGCGAGACGGTGGAGGCGGTGCCGACGGGCACCCTCGCCGCCCTGCGTGACCGGCTGCTGGCGGGAGCCGCGCCGATCGCGCCCCCCGACGGCCTCGCCGCCACCCTGCGCGACTACCAGCTGCGGGGGCTGGCCTGGCTGGACCTGATGACCTCGCTCGGCCTCGGGGGCTGTCTCGCCGACGACATGGGCCTCGGCAAGACGGTCACCCTGATCGCCCTCCACCTCCACCGCGACCGGCCTGCCCCGACGCTCGTCGTCTGCCCCGCCTCCCTCCTCGGCAACTGGCAGCGGGAGATCGTCCGCTTCGCCCCGGGCGTCCCGGTCCGCCGATTCCACGGCACGGACCGGACCCTGCCCGGTGCCGAGGGCGGATTCGTGCTCACGACCTACGGCACGATGCGCAGCAGCGCGGAGCGGCTGGCCGGGCACAGCTGGGGCATGGTCGTCGCCGACGAGGCGCAGCACGTCAAGAATCCGTTCTCGGCGACGGCCAAGGCCCTGCGGACCATCCCGGCACCCGCCCGTGTCGCGCTGACCGGCACCCCCGTCGAGAACAATCTCTCCGAGCTGTGGGCCCTGCTGGACTGGACGACCCCGGGACTGCTCGGTCCGCTGAAGGCGTTTCGCGCCCGGCACGCCCGGCTCGTGGAGCAGGGCGAGGACGACGAGGCCGTGGAGCGGCTGGCCCGGCTGGTGCGGCCGTTCCTGCTGCGCCGCAAGAAGTCCGACCCGGGCATCGTGCCCGAGTTGCCGCCCAAGACCGAGTCCGACCACCCCGTCTCTCTCACCCGCGAGCAGGCGTCGCTCTACGAGGCCGTCGTACGGGAGACCATGGCGGCCATCGCGGGCGCTGAGGGCATCGCGCGCCGGGGCCTGGTCATGAAGCTGCTGACCGATCTCAAGCAGATCTGCAACCACCCGGCGCAGTTCCTTAAGGAGGGCGGCCCACCCTCGCGCGGCAGGTCCCGGCGTGGCGCGGAGGCGGGCCCGGACCCCGCGCGCGCCGTGCCCGTGCGGGGCGGCGGTCTTCGGCTCGCGGGCCGGTCCGGCAAGCTCGCGCTCCTCGACGAGCTGCTGGAGACCATCCTCGCCGAGGACGGCTCGGTCCTGGTCTTCACCCAGTACGTCTCCATGGCCCGTCTGCTGTCGGAGCATCTCGCGGCCCGGGCCATTCCCTCCCAGCTCCTCCACGGGGGGACGCCGGTGGCCGAGCGGGAACGCATGGTGGACCGTTTCCAGTCGGGCGGGACACCGGTGTTCATCCTCTCCCTGAAGGCGGCGGGCACCGGGCTGAACCTGACCCGCGCGGGCCATGTCATCCACTTCGACCGCTGGTGGAACCCCGCGGTCGAGGAGCAGGCGACGGACCGGGCGTACCGCATCGGCCAGACCCAGCCCGTGCAGGTCCACCGGCTGATCGCGGAGGGCACGGTGGAGGACCGGATCGCCGGGATGCTCGCCGCCAAGCGGGCGCTGGCGGACGCGGTCCTCGGCTCGGGGGAGGCCGCCCTGACCGAGCTGACGGACCGTGAGCTGGCCGATCTCGTCTCCCTGCGGAGGCCATCGTGACCCCGCCGCCCCGGCGTCGCCCCGACGCCTCGCCCAGCCGTGCCCAGGGCTCCCCGGCCGGCGGGCGGCGGAATGGCCGGCCGCCCGCCAGGCACGACGACCGCCGGCGTACCTTTCCCGCCCTGGAGCCGCTGACGGGCCAGGACTTCGCCGCCAGCTGGTGGGGGAACGCCTGGGTGGCGGCCCTGGAGGAGACCGCCCTCGACCGGGCCAGGCTGACCCGCGGCCGGGCCTACGCGGGCCGCGGCCATGTCGACGCGATCACGGTCACACCCGGCCGGGTCACGGCGTACGTCCACGGCACCCGACCGCGCCCGTACCGTACGGAGATCCGGCTCCGGACGCTCACGGACGACGAGTGGGACGGGTTTCTGACCGCCGCCGCGGCCCGTCCCGACCATATCGCCGCCCTGCTCGACAAGGACGTGCCCCAGGCACTGACGGCCGCCGCGGATCTGCTGCCGGCGGCGGGTGACCTCATTCCGGACTGCTCCTGCCCGGACGACGGTTACCCCTGCAAGCACGCCGCCGCGCTCTGCTACCAGACCGCGCGGCTGCTGGACGAGGACCCGTTCGTCCTGTTTCTGATGCGCGGGATGGGCGAGCGCGACTTCCTCGCCGACCTCTCCCACCGCAACGCCACCCGGGCGGCGGCCGAACACACGACCACCGCCGCCGCGTCACCCCTGCCGACCGTCCCCGCCCGGGAGGCGCTCGCCCCCCGCCCGCTGCCCGCGCTCCCGCCGCCCTTCCCCTTGCCCGCCCAGCCGGGCCGCCCGCCCGCCTTTCCCCATGCGCCCGGGGCTCCCGACCCCCTCGCGCTGGATCTGCTCGCCACGGAGGCCGCGATCCGCGCCCACACCCTGCTCACCACCGGCGCCGACCCCATCGCACCGCTCACCGACTGGCAGGACGCCGTCCGGCTGGCGGCCGTCCACCCGGGCTCGGGGCTCACCGCGTCCACCCGTGCCCTGTACCGCGAGCTGGCCGCCGCCACCGGCCGCACCCCCACCGATCTGGCCCGTGCCGTAGCCGCCTGGCGGCAGGGCGGCCAGGTGGCCCTCGACGTACTGGAAGAGCCATGGGATCCGCCGGCCGGACCGTTCGACCGAGCGCGGCCCGCCCTGGCGGCGGCGGACTTCCCGTCCTTCAGACCCTGGCGCAATCGGCTGTCGACCCCCTCCCTCCAGCTCCGCTACGGACGCGACGGCCTCTGGTACGGCTATGAGTCGGACGCCGACCGCGAGGACTGGTGGCCCCGGGGCACCCCGGACGCCGACCCGGTGGGTGCGCTCACCGCCCTGCTGGGGAGATGACCGATAAGCTTCCGCTGCACTGTTCATGTGCACTGTTCATGACTCTCCGCGACCGTCCGAAGGGGGCCCAGTGGAGCCGGAGTTGGTGGCGTTGGCAACAGCGGGTGCGACCGCGTTGATCCAGCAGATGGCCGTGGACGGATGGACCGCGGCGCGGGACCGGGTGACAGGATTCTTCACCCGTGGATCTGCCGATCCCGATGCCGTCGCGGCGGACCTGGAGACCTCACGTGCCGAGCTGATCGAGGCCCGAGGTTCTCAGGACGAGGAGACCCAGGCCGACGTCCTGGCCGAATGGCGGACCAGGATGCGCCGCACCCTCCAGGCGGACCCGGGCGCCGCGGCCGAACTGCGGGCGCTGCTCCACGAACTGTCGCCTCCCGACAGCGACCCGGCACCGGTCCCCGTCCAGAACACCATCACCGGCAGCACCCTGCACGGCCCGGTCATCCAGACCGGCACCATCGGAAGCATCAGCTTCGGGAAGCCGGACGACTGACCCCGCCCCTCGCTCGTCCGGCTTGCCCGGCAGGCCGGGCCGGGCCCGCTGTCCAGGTTGGATCCATGACCATCGAAGACCCGACACATGAGCTGCTGGGGGACCCCTACGGTGTCTACGAGCGGCTGCGCGAAACCTCCCCCGTACACCGGATCGCAGGGCCGGACGGGCTGCCCGTCTGGATCGTCACCCGGTACGACGACGTCCGGCAGGCGCTCGCCGATCCACGGCTGTCCCTGGACAAGGCCCATGCGCTGCCGGGTGGTTACCGGGGGTTCAGGCTGCCGCCCGCGCTGGACGCGAACCTCCTCAATATGGACCCGCCCGACCACACCCGTATCCGGCGGCTGGTGTCGCGGGCGTTCACCACACGCCGGATCGAGGAACTGCGGGGGCCGATCCGGCGGACCGCCGACGAACTGCTGGACGCCATGGCGGAGACCGACCGTGCCGATCTGGTCGCCGCGTACGCAGCACCGCTGCCCATCACCGTCATCTCCGAACTCCTCGGAGTGCCCCCGCACTCCCGGCGGGACTTCCGCGAATGGACGGACGCGCTGCTCATGCCCGATCCGGCACGGCCGGACGCCGCCCGGGAGGCCATCGGCAGCATCGTCGGATTCTTCGCCGGGCTCCT
>NZ_JBSGUP010000645.1:0-4693 GCF_053607985.1 Streptomyces sp. NPDC055078 | reverse complement strand
GAGCCCCGGGTATGTGCCGCCCGCAGGGGTCAGCGGTCGCCGCCCGGGACCCACAGGATGTCGCCCGTGGACTTGTTCGCCGTGCGGGCCAGGATGAAGAGCAGGTCGGAGAGCCGGTTGAGATAGGTCGCCGTCAGCGGGTTCATCGTCTCGCCGTGGACCTCAAGCGCCGCCCAGGTCGAGCGCTCGGCCCGGCGGACGACCGTGCACGCCTGGTGGAGCAGGGCCGCCCCGGGAGTGCCGCCCGGCAGGATGAAGCTGCGCAGCTTCTCCAGTTCCTCGTTGAAGCGGTCGCAGTCCGCCTCCAGCCGGTCGATGTAGAACTGCTCGACCCGCAGCGGCGGGTACTTGGGCTCCGCCACCACCGGCGTGGAGAGGTCCGCGCCCACGTCGAAGAGATCGTTCTGCACCCGGATCAGGACCTGGACGACCTCGTCCGGGAGCTGCCCCAGCGCGATGGCCGTGCCGAGCACCGCATTGGCCTCGTTGGAGTCGGCGTAGGCGGAGATCCGCAGATCGGTCTTGACGGTCCTGCTCATGTCGCCGAGAGCCGTCGTGCCCTGGTCGCCGGTACGGGTGTAGATGCGCGTCAGATTGACCATGAAGCCAGAGTAGTTACGCTCCGGCCCTGCGGACGACCCGTGTGCCGACCGTCACGGACACCGCCGCAAGACCGAGCGCGACGAGCACCCCGTACAGCATGGTGGCCGTGGCGTACTCGCCGACGTACGCGTCCCGGGTCGCGTCCACCAGATAGCGGAACGGCATCAGATGCGAGAGCGCGTCGAGCCAGCCGGGCCCGAGGGTGATGGGCAGCATCAGCCCGGAGAGCAGCATCGACGGCATCACGAGCGCGTTGACGGCCGGGCCGAATTCCTGCGGGGCCCGGACGCGGAGCGCCAGCGCGTACGAGAGGGAGGCGAGGGACACGGTCAGCAGGGCGACGAAGGCGAAGCCGATGAGGACCCCGGCCAGGGGCGCGCGCAGGCCCATGACCAGCGCGGCGAGGACGAGCAGGACCGCCTGGAAGACGAAGAGGGCGGTGTCCCGCAGCACCCGGCCCAGCAGCAGCGCGAGCCGGCTGACGGGGGTCACCCGCATCCGTTCCACCACCCCGTTGCCGTGGTCGATGAGGACGGCGAACCCGGCGAAGGCCCCGCCGTAGAGCGAGAGCTGTAGCAGCAGTCCGGGCACCAGGACCTGCCAGGAGTCGCCCCGCGAGGAGAGCGGCAGCTCCACGAGCAGCGGGCCGAAGAAGAGCAGGAACAGCAGCGGCATGAGGACGCCGAAGACGAGCTGGAGCGGTGAGCTGAGCGTCTGCCGGGCGTACCGCCCGAAGATCAGCGCGATGTCATGGATGAGCATGGGGCTCCCTGGGGTGTCGGGTGGGTTCGTCGGCCGCGGGCTTCTGGTCCCGGGCGTCTCGTACGGGCGTCGGCTCGGGGCGGCGGTCTGGGTCTGCGCACCCGGACCCGGCGGGTGGGCCGGTTCCGGCCGGTCGCGGGATGGTTCAGACGGCTACGGGCGCGGGGCCCGCGTCGGCGGCGGCCGGCTCCCGGCCGGTGATCGCGAGGAACGCGTCCTGGAGCGTGGCGTCGGCCGCCCCGGCGTACCGGAGCTTCAGTTCGGCGGGGGTGCCGTCGGCGACGACCGTCCCCCGGTCCACGACGACGAGCCGGTCGGCGAGGGCGTCGGCCTCGTCCAGGTAGTGCGTGGTCAGGACGACCGTGGTGCCGTGGGTGTCGCGCAGCCGCCGCACCAGCTCCCACAGATCGGCCCGGCTGCCGGGGTCGAGGCCGGTCGTCGGCTCGTCGAGGAAGAGCACATCGGGCCGGTGGGTGAGGCCCATCGCGATGTCGAGCCGGCGCCGCTGGCCCCCGGAGAGGGTGCCGGTCCGGCGGTCCAGCAGCTCGCCGAGGTCCAGCTCATCGGCCAGCTCCGCGGCACGGGCGACCGCCTTCGCCCTGGTCAGCCGGTAGAGCCGGCCCTGGGTGACCAGCTCCTCCCGGACGGTGATGTGGGGGTCGAGACCGCCGGACTGGGCGACCAGGCCCGCCCGGCGCCGTACGCCCCCGGGGTCGCGCACCAGATCGCACCCGGCGACCGTCGCCGCGCCGCCGGTCGGCGGCAGCAGGGTGGTGAGCATCCGCAGGGTGGTCGTCTTGCCCGCCCCATTGGGCCCGAGGAGTCCGACGATCTCGCCGCTCGCGACGGTGAGGTCGATACCGCGTACCGCCTCCACCGGGCCCTGCTTCGTGTGGAAGGTCCGGGCGAGCCCGGCCGTACTGATGATTGCCATGGCGCACAGAAAAGCAGAGTGGGTGAAAGTTTGCAACGACTATATTTTTCCAGTCGACTCAAAGCTTTGAGCCAGTGCACGATGGCTACGATGACGGCATGGCCGAGGGACTGAGAGAGCGCAAGAAGCGGCAGACGAGACAGCACATCTCCGACACGGCCACGGGCCTCTTCCTGGAGCGCGGCTTCGACGCGGTGACCGTCGCCGAGGTCGCCGAGGCCGCCGACGTCTCGGTCAACACCGTCTACAACTACTTCGCCACCAAGGAGGACCTGTTCCTCGACCGGGGCGCCGACGTCGTCGACCGGCTCTCCCGCTGGGTACGCGGCCGGGGCGCGGGGGAGTCGGCCGCCGTCGCCGTCCTGCGCGAACTGCGCGCGGAGGTCGAGGCGGTGTCACCGCGCATCGGACTGATGGCGGGTTACGAGCGGTTCCTGCTCGTCGTCCATGACGCGACCACCCTCCGCTCCAGCCTCTGGCGCATCCAGCAGGAGGTCGTGGAGGATCTGGAGCGGACGCTGCGCGAGGAGACCGGTGCCGCCCCCGCTGATCCGCTGCCGACTCTGATGGCCGGACAGATCAACTGGGTGCACCAGACCGTGATGGGCGTCATCGGCCGCGAGATGATGGCCGGCCGGGACCCCGCTGCCGTCTCCCGCGAAACCCTCGGCATCATGGACGAGATGGAGGATCTCCTCGGCGAGCGGGTTCTCGCCTATGCCGTTCGCGCCGCCGAATGAAGGGCCGGCGGTGTGATGTCCGTCATGTGAGACGTGACGCGCATCTCTTCACCGCCACATGGGCGCTTGCGACCGCTAACCTCCGCCCGAGAGGCGAAGTGTAAACGGGTGTTAAGGGGTGTCGTTGTGGCCAGGAAACTCGCCGTCGTCGGAGCCGGACTCATGGGGTCCGGTATTGCACAGGTCTCCGCCCAGGCGGGCTGGGACGTCGTCCTGCGGGATGTCACCGACGATGCACTCGCCCGTGGCACGGACGGCATCCGGGCCTCGTACGACAGATTCGTCTCCAAAGGCACACTCGAAGCGGCGGACGCCGAGGCCGCGTTGGCCCGGATCACCACCACGACCGACCTGGACGCCGTCGCCGACGCGGACATCGTCGTCGAGGCCGTCTTCGAGAAGCTGGAGGTCAAGCACGAGATCTTCCGGACGCTCGACAAGCTCGTCCGCGACGACGCCGTGCTGGCCTCCAACACCTCCGCCATCCCGATCACCAAGATCGCGGCGGTGACGGAGCGTCCGGAACGCGTCGTCGGCACACACTTCTTCTCACCCGTGCCGATGATGCAGCTCTGTGAACTCGTACGCGGCTACCGCACCAGCGACGAAACCCTCGCCACCGCCCGGGAGTTCGCCGAGTCGGTCGGCAAGACCTGTGTCGTCGTCAACCGCGATGTCGCGGGCTTTGTCACCACCCGGCTCATCGCGGCGCTGGTCGTCGAGGCGGCCAAGCTCTACGAGTCGGGCGTCGCGTCCGCCGAGGACATCGACATCGCCTGCAAACTCGGCTTCGGGCACGCCATGGGCCCGCTCGCCACCGCGGATCTGACCGGCGTGGACATCCTGCTCCACGCGACGAGCAACATCTACACCGAGTCCCAGGACGAGAAGTTCGCCCCGCCCGAGCTGATGCGCCGCATGGTGGACGCCGGTGCCATCGGCCGCAAGAGCGGACAGGGCTTTTACACCTACTGAAACGCTTTTGAAACCGCTGCCGTATCACCCTCAGGGGTGAATTCGGTATCGGTTCGCTTACAACGAGCAACTGACCTGCCCTGTGGGCAGTCAAGTTGGTGCAAGGACAGAAGTGTGGCCGGGGCCGGCAGCGGCTCCGGAGCCGCCGGGCCGTGTCCGGCACATGACGCCGTCCGCCCGAATTGCCGGCGCGCGCCGGGCGTGATGTGGCCGATCGGACCCGGGGCGGGCGGAGCGGCCGGAGATATCAGCCCTGGAGCGACAAGGCCCCAGGGCACTCAAGCACTCTCGGGGAGCGCATATGCACATCAGGGGCGACCACGCCGAGCTGGTCGTCGGGGGCCGCCTCGACGTCCGCAGCGCGGCGGACGCCCGTACGGTCCTGCACTCGGCCGTCGACGACGGAGCCGGCGACCTGGTGCTCGACCTGACCGGTCTCGACTCCTGGGACGCCACCGGGCTCGGGGTCATCATGGGCGCCCACCGCCGGGCCGGACGGTGTGGCCGAAGACTCGTCCTGCGCGGAGTGCCCCCGCAGATGCAGCGTCTGCTGGTGGCCACGCGGCTGCACCGCATCCTCGCCATCGAGGGCGGCCTCGCAGCCGAATCGCTTCCCCGGGTGTGACCTCGGGTCCCGGCGGGCCCTGCTCGGTGCCGGCGGACCCGCCGGGGCCCGAGG
>NZ_JBSGUP010000644.1:0-4694 GCF_053607985.1 Streptomyces sp. NPDC055078 | reverse complement strand
CGCCGTGCCCCGTCCGCCGCGCCCCGCCGGGTGGACGCTTCCTGCCACGGGTTCCTCCCCTGATGCCGGATTTCCGACGCGGTTCACCGCCGGTCTGTGGAAGAGTTGCCGACCTCCGCGGTTTGGTTGACACGGGATCTCAGAAGAATTTCCGCGAAACCCTGTCCTCGAAATCGTCCGGTCGCGCAACCAGGGCACGCGAGGCGAGCCCAGCAGGATCCAGCAGAGACACCCCAAGAGCAGCACGGACGGTGAGCGATGCCCGAAGGTGCCGTGACCGCGGCGTTCCTCGCCGTCATCGGCGCTGCCTCGCTGCTGGCCGTGACCGCCCGGCGATTCCACGCCGGCGACACCCTGCCGTCGCTGGA
Source organism: Streptomyces sp. NPDC055078 (assembly GCF_053607985.1). Lineage (NCBI taxonomy): Bacteria > Bacillati > Actinomycetota > Actinomycetes > Kitasatosporales > Streptomycetaceae > Streptomyces > Streptomyces sp. NPDC055078. The sequence goes on along the minus strand of NZ_JBSGUP010000644.1, from coordinate 4,326 downwards.
GGGTTGGGCGCTGGCCGACCGGAGCCTGGGCACCGGCTGGACCTGGCTGCTGCTGGGCGGCACCGTCTTCACCGCCTACACCTTCACGGCTGTCCCCGGACTCGCCTACGGCAACGGTGCGCCCGCCTTCTTCGCCGTCCCCTACACGGTGATCGTCTGCCCGCTCGCCTTCGTCCTGCTGCCCCGACTGTGGTCGGTGGCCCGGGACAACCGCTGCGTCACGGTCGCCGACTTCGTCCGGGGCCGCTACGGCTCACCGGGGCTCGCGCTCGCCGTCGCCCTCACCGGGATTCTGGCGACCATGCCCTATCTGGCGCTCCAACTGCTCGGCATCCGCGCCGTCCTGGCCGCCGGCGGAGTCGACACCTCCGGTGCCCTCACCGGCGATCTGGTCATGGTCGTCCTCTTCGCCGGGCTCGCCATCGCCACCTACCGGCACGGGCTGCGCGCCCCGACCGTCATCTCCGGGTTCAAGGGCGTCGCCGTCTTCGGCTCCGTCCTGGCCGTGATCTGGCTGGTGCTCGACCGGTTCGGCGGCCCCGGCGCCGTCTTCGACGCGGCGGCCGGCGAACTCGCCGGCCAGACCGGCGGCCCGCGCGCGTCCCTGCTGCTCGCCCCGGACCAGCAACTCGCCTACGCCACACTCGCCCTGGGGTCGGCGCTGGCCCTGCTGATGTACCCGCACATCCTCAACGTCGGCTTCGCCGCGTCCGGCCCCTCGGTCCTGCGCCGGGTCTGTGTGGCGCTGCCCGTCTGGACGGCGGTGCTCGCCCTGTTCGGACTGCTCGGGATCGCCGCCGTCGCCGCCGGGGTGCGCACCCCCGAGGGGAGCGCCGAGTCCGCGGTGCCGATGCTGGTGGACCGGCTGATGCCCGCGCCGCTCGCCGGGCTGGTCCTCGGCGCGATCACCGTCGGGGCCCTGGTCCCGGCCGCCGTGATGTCGGTGGCGGCGGCGACCTCGTTCGTCCGCAATGTGTATGTCGAGTACGTCCACCCCACCGCCACCCCCAAGCGCCAGGTACGCATCGCCAAGGCCGTGTCCCTCACCGCGAAGGTCGGCGCCATCGCCTTTGTGTTCGGGCTGCGCGACCAGGCCGCGATCAACCTCCAACTCCTCGGCAGCGTATGGATCCTCCAGATCCTGCCCGCCGTCGCGATCGGTCTGTACGCCCGGTGGCTGCACCATCGCGCCCTCCTCGCGGGGTGGGCCACGGGCATGGCGTTCGGTACCGTCATGGTTGTCCGGGAGGGCTTCTCACCCGTCATTCCGCTCGGCCCGGGCGGACACACCCCACAGATGTACGCCGGGCTCGCGGCCCTCCTCCTCAACCTGGCCGTCGCCGCCGCCGGTACCGTCCTGCTGCGGTGGCGGGGGGTGCCGGGCGCCCCGGACACCACCACACTGTCCCTGCGGCCCCCAGTCAGCCCCCGCCCCGAGACGGGAACCAGCTCCCCATGAGACGGACCCCACGCGCCACCCGCGCCCTGTTCCCGCCCGCGGCCCGCCCCGCCGCGCGCGAGGACGACCCCGGACCGGGCGACGGCACCGCGGCGGGCCCGGTCGGTGAGAGCGCCGAACCGGAGCGGGAAGCGGCCCTCGCCCGCCTCTTCGAGCTGCACTACACCTCGATGCTCCGCCTCGCGGCCCTCCTCGGCGCCGACGACCCCGAGAACATCGTCGCCGAGGCGTACTACGAGATCTATCGCAAGTGGCGCAAACTGCGCGACGCGGACCGGGCCGAGTCGTATCTGCGCTCCGTCGTCTGCAACCTCACCCGGATGCGCATACGCCACCTCCAGATCGTCCGCAAACACGCGGAGGCGCCTCCGGCCGAGTGGACCGTGTCGGCCGAGTACACGGCCCTGCTCCACGACGACCAGCGGGCGCTGATCGGAGCCCTCAGGCAACTGCCGCCCCGGCAGCGGGAGGCGCTCGTCCTGCGGCACTGGATGGGGCTGAAGGAGGGCGAGATCGCCAAGGCCATGGGGATCTCGGCCGGCTCGGTCAAGACCCACACCGCACGCGGGATCGCCGCACTGACCCAGGTGATGGAGAACCGTCGATGAACAGCTCCGACACCGAGCCGGTGAACGGCTCCGGAACCGAGCGGCAGTTGCGCGAGGCGATGGAGGCGCTCGCGGGCCAGGTCCACCCCGCGCCCGACGCCTACCGCACGGCGCGCGGACAGTGGCAGCGCCGCGAGCGCCGGCGCAGACTGATCCTCTCGCTCCTGGTCGCCGTCGTCTTCGCCCTCGCCACCCTCGCCGGGCTGTGGGTGCTCAACTCCGCCCCCTCCGGCTCCGGCGTCATCTTCAACGAGGACCGCTCCCCGGCTCCCACCGCCCCGGCGGCGCCGGGGGCCCCGCCGGGCAGCTGAGCCGGGCGAGCCGGGGCACGGTCGGCCACGGGCGGGCACGGGCAATGGTTCGTACCCCCGCCGGGCGGGAGACGGGCCCGGGCCCGGCCCGGCGCAAGGGTGCACGCCCTGGCCCCCGGTGCCGGGCACGCGCTCACAGGTCCGCCGCAACCGTGCTGTCCCGTGGCTCCGTCCGCACCACGAGGACGCCGAGACCGTCGTCCGCCGCCAGCGACGCCCGCCGGATCCGCTGCTCCCAGGCGGGCGGCCAGATGGTGGCGGCGTCCCAGCGGATGCCTTCGAGACGGACCCCGCGCAGATCCACCGCGTGCAGATCGGCCCCGCGGAAGTCGGTGCCCGCCTCCCGCACCGAGGTGACGGCGCCCAGCAGGGACACCGCCTCCCGGTGCGCCAGATCCAGATCGTCCGCGAGGTCCTGGGCCACTTCGAGCGCCCCGGGCCAGGAGACGTCCTCGTCGGCGAGATGGGGAATCAGCTCCAGATCCAGCAGGGTCCGGGCGTCGCGCACGGCGGCCACGAGCCGGTCGGCATGGGCGGACAACCGTTCCTGGACCGCCTCGGAAAAGCCGTAGCCCGTGAGCGCGGGCGGGAGCTGCGGCGCCTGCGGCAGGGTGAGCACCCGGCCGATGTCCTCGCTCACCCGCGCCAGCGTGCCGTCCGCACGGACCGCCAGCGACTCCGCGTCCAACTGGACGATCAGCTCCTCTATGGCCGCCAGCGCCCCATGGATCACCTCGTCCAGCTCCCGCGGCCAGTACGCCCGCGCCATCCGCAGCGCCTGCTCACGGTACTTGAGCCGGACCGCCGCCGGACGGCTCATCAGCGCGCTCCCGTTCCGCGCGGAACCCGCCGGCCCGCCGTCGTGGTCACGTGCGAACGCCTCCTTCCTGAGCTGCGCGGTACGCCGGACGACCGCCGTCTTCGTCTGCCGGTGCGCCGCCGCCAGCAGCCGCCCGAGCGCCCGTTCCGGATCGACCGGCTCCGGCGGCCCGCCCTGGCTCATCAACGAGTCGTAGACCGCGATACCGAGCCGCTGGTACGCGTCGCCCAGCAGCGCGTCGAGGCGGTCGTCCCCGCCGTCGCTCATCGCCCCACCTTCCGTGCCGGGCCCGCCGCCCGGCCCTCCAGGCCGAGCAGCGCCTTGAGCGCCGACCGGGCGCGGGCCAGATTCTGGCGTACGGCCTCCGGGGTGATGCCCATCGCCTCCGCGCTCTCCTGCGCGGTGAAGCCGTCGAGATTCCACGCCAGTGCGGCCCGCTGCTTGGCGGGGAGCCTGAGCAGATGTTCGATGACGGTACGTTCCTCCGTGCCCAGCTCCGCCGCGTGCGCCGGGGTCTGCCAGTGCGGCGACCGCACGTCGGGGACCTCGGCGCACGGGTCCTCCGGGCGCACCTGCTGCCGTAACCAGGAACGCCAGGCCACCGTCCGCAGCCATGCCTTGGGATACGTGACCCGGGTGTCCGGGCGGCACATCTGGGTGAACGCGTCCTGCGCCGCGTCCTGCGCCTCGTTCCACGACGCCCCGCTCAGCAGCAGGAAGCGCACCAGTCCCGGATACTCGGCCTGATGGAGCGACTCCGCCAGATCCCGCCCGCGCAGCTCGGGAAAGACGGCGCTCTCCGCCCCCGGGGGCGCGGTGACCCGTACCTCAGCGCTCGTCGCGTCCTCCACGACGGCTCACCCCGGCTCCGGGGAAGGCGCCGAGGCGTGGCACGGCGCCGGCCGGCCGCGCCGCCACCCGGTCCGGGCGCCGTTCCCGCCCGCCGAGCGTCCGCACCACGATGTCCGCCACCATCCGCTCCACCACGCGCCGCGCGCCCCGCACGGCGCTCCCCACGGCACTGACGACCACGATCGCCGCCGCCACCAGCAACACCAGATCCACCGAATCCTCCTGCGGCCTGCCGATACCGTCCCTGTGCGGCATCGGGCCTTCTAGAGCGGAGGG
>NZ_JBSGUP010000643.1:0-4696 GCF_053607985.1 Streptomyces sp. NPDC055078 | reverse complement strand
GCGACGGGCTGGTGCGGACCGGGGCCGCTCAGTGCTCCTTCTTGTCCGCCCGGTTCGCGCCGGGTGTCCACTTGGTCGCCGCCATGCCGTTGCGGTCCCAGACCACCTTGCCGGCCCGGACGGTCAGCTCGGTGGCCAGCTTCCGGGTGCCGTCCAGCCGGAAGCCGAAGCTGTCCACGTACCCGAACCTGCCCTTCTCCAGGGAGAACACCGCGAGATCGGCGGGGGCGCCCACCGAGAGGTTGCCCAGGTCGGGCCGCTGGATCAGCTGCGCCGCCTGCCAGGTCGAGGCGGAGACGACGTCCTTCAACGGCATGCCGAGCGTGAGGAACTTCGACATCACGTTGGACATGTCCTTCATGCCCCCGTTCATGCTGTTGATGTGCAGGTCGGTGGAGATGGCGTCGGGAGTGAAGCCCTCCTTCATCGCCGGGACCGCGACGTCCCAGCCGAAGCTGCCGCCGCCGTGGCCGACCTCGAAGAGCACGCCGCGGTCGCGTCCCTCCTTCATCGCCGGGTTGAGCCTGCCGTCCTCGCCGAGTTCGCCGCGCAGCCCGGAGTAGGCGTGCGAGTAGATGTCGCCGGGGCGCAGCTTCTCGGTGAGCAGGGTCTTCAGCGGGCGCTCGGGATGGTTGGCGCCGAAGTCGACCATGACCGGGACGTCGGCGTCCTCGCCCGCCTGTACGGAGTTCTCGACCGCCGTCCAGTCCTTCCCTTCGTAGTGCGCCGTCTTGATGCCGATGATCGTGTCCGGGTGCTCCCTGGCCTTCGCGGCGGCCGGGCCGGGCTTCATGTCGTCGAGGTCCTGCTCCGCCTCGCCGCCCGCCATGCCCTTGCCGACGATGTTGACGAAGGCGAGCACCCGGGTCTGGGAGCTGTCGATGACGTTCTTCTTGAAGAGTTCGAAGTTGCCCGCCCCGGAAGATCCGGCGTCCACCACGGTGGTGACGCCGGAGCGGAAGGTGAAACCGTCGGGTGCCACCCCGTTCTTGCCGTTCGCGTACGCGTCCTCCGGCCCCGGGAAGAGGTGGGCGTGCATGTCGATCAGGCCCGGAGTGATGTACTCACCGGCCGCGTTGACGGTCTTGGCCGCCGCCGAGGCGTCGATGCGCTTCGCCACTTTGGCGATCTTCCCGTCCTTGACGGCGATGTCGCGCACACCGTTGAGGCCGTTCTTCGGGTCGATGACGTGACCGCGCCGGATGACGAGGTCGTACGCCTCCGCGGAGCCGGCCTCCGCCGCGGTCGATGCGCCGGTGGGGAGGGTGGCGCCGGCCGTGGCGCCGAGTACCAGGGTGAGGGCAGCGGGCAGGATGAGCCGGCGGGCCTTTTTTCTCGGGGACATCAGGACTCCCATCTCACCTGACGGCGATGCAGTCGATCTCGACGAGTGAGTCGCCGGGGATGCCCGCGGCAGCGGCGATGGTGGTGCGTACGCCGGGCTTGCGGCCCCAGCGGCCTCGGAAGACCTCGTTCATGCCGTCGTAGTCGTCCAGCGTGTTGAGGTAGACGTTGACCTTGAGGACCTTCTCCATCGAGGAGCCCACGGACTCCAGGTAGCGCTCGATCTCGTTCAGGACGTGGTCGGTGTGCTGGCGGATGTCCCCCGCGAAGTGGGCGCCGATCCCGGAGATGTAGACCATGTCTCCGTACGTCACGATCGGGCTGAACAGGGGGTTCTCCGGCGGCTGCGAGCCGTCGGGGTAGTGGACCTCCTTCCTCGGCCGGTGCGGGCGGCCGCGCTCGCCGTCGGCGGCGGCGGCGGAACCGGCGCCGGCCACCAGCGGTACGGTGGCGACGGCCGCTACTGCGGGAGCCTTGCGGATGAAGTCCCGTCGGTTCGAGGACACGATTCCTCCAGTGCTGGTTGTGTGTGGATGTGGTGAGTGCATGACAGGCAGAGAGGTGCCGCTGGTCAGGACTTCCGGGTGGCGGTCCAGGTCGCCTTCAGGTATTCGCCCATGTCGAGTTGGCCGCTCATCCGGTCGCCGTCGACCGTGCCGGTGAAGGTGTAGCTGAGGGCGTCCCCGTGCTCCTCGCCGTAGTAGCTGCGTACGGTCACCTCGGTGCCGCTGACGCTGCCGGACGCGTTGCGGGTGACGAACTCGCCGCTGTGGCTGCCGGTGAGCGCGGCGCCCTTCTGGCTGAGTTCGAGCCGGTGCGCGGTCGAGGTGCTCGCCGCGTACGCGATCCTGACCGCCCAGGTGCCGCCGACGTCCACGGTGGGCGGCTTCGGCTTCGGCGGCGGCGGGGGCGGGTCGTTGAGGAGCTGGACGACCGCGTCGGCGATGGTCCTCGCGTCGCCCGGCTCCAGCATGTAGGGAGTGATGGAGACGCCGGTCTGCGCCCCGCCACTGCCGCTCGCGGTGTTGATGGCGATACGCGGCTCGCCCTCGTAGAGCGTGTCCACGATCGTCCGTCCCGAGACGCCGAGCTTCTCGCCGTTCCACAGGACGGTCAGCGTCGGCGTACGGTTGGACAGACCCTCCGGCTGCACGATCTTCGTGGTGACGCCGTCCACTCGGGAGACCCGGCGGGCGATGGACTTCAGCCACGAGGTCCACGTCGCGTACTCGGCCTTGTGGTCGCGCTGCGACCACATCTCGACCGCCGCGAGCATCGCCATCGCGTCCTCTTTTCCGACCTTGAACCCGCGGGCGAACCCGTGGTGCGGCGCGCTGTGCACCCACGCGGCCCGTACGAGGTCCTCACGGCCGATGAGTATCCCGGCCGACTGCGGGCCGCGCAGGGCCTTGCCACCGCTGTACGCCACCAGGTCGGCGCCGAGCCCGAGGTGCACGTTCGGGACGGTGAGGATCTCCGCGGCGGCGTCGACCAGCACGGGTACGCCGGCGGCGTGGGCGAGGTCGACGATCGTCCTCGTGTCGAGTTCGCTCTCCTCGACGCGGGGCATGGCGAAGATGTAGACGAGCGCGGTCTGCGGCCCGAGCGCCGCCTTGAGTTCCTGACGTGTCTCCACCTCGACGATCTTCAGACCGACCAGGCTGATGGCCGCCTCGTACACATTGCGCGAGTGTTTCGGGATGATCGCCTCGGTCTTGCCGAAGCCGGTCAGGTCGGGTATCTGGATGTGGAAGTCGGGGTTGCCGCCCGCCACACAGGCCGCGGCGGCGTGTCCCAGCGCGGCCGAGCAGCCGGAACTGACCATCCCGAACTCGGACTTCGTCAGTTCGCCCAGCCGTCTGCCGACGGCGTCGGCGAGTTCGTCCAGCTGTACGTAGGCGCGTGCCGCCCTGTCGATGGCGTCCCGTACCTCGGGCAGCATCAGCGAGCCGCTGAGGACGGTGTAGGTGCCGCGTCCGTTGATCAGCGGGCGGACGCCGATCTCCTTGTAACCGCTCGTCTTTCCTCTTCTGCCGTGTTTCTCTCTCTCGCCGCTGCCGGGGCTGCTGGTGGCCGCTGCCACGGCCTCACCCGCCAGCAGCGGCCCCAGCGCGAGGGCGCCGCCCGCGGCGGCACCACGCCCGAGCATCGTGCGACGAGAAACTGTGTCAGTCCGCATCCCTGCTCCCATTCGCCTCGTGGATCGTTGTGCGCATCACGCTATGAAGGGTGGGGACGGGCGTTAAGCGCGCCCGCCGTATGTGACTATTCGGAACTCGGATGGCGGCCCGTCAGCCTCTCGGCGGTACCGTCACGCTGCCGGCCGCGGCCGACGGGGGAGGCACAACCCCTTCATGCCTGCCCAGGGCCAGGGCCTGTCCGACGGATCTCGCCGGGCTCGCCCGATCCATCAGACAGGCCCCAGGCGGCGGGTTCCCGCCGGGACGTCGGACGCCTCGATCTCGCGCAGCAGCGTGCGCGCGGGCGGGGTCAGCGGGCTCGTCGTGCTCCAGTGCACGGCGACCCGGCGGCCGCAGGGGACGTCGAGCTCGCGGGCCACCACGCCGTCCCTGTCGGCCGTGGCGACCGCGAGGAGATTGGTGACGCCGATGCCGAGCCCGCTGCGGACCAGCGAGATGAGGGTCTGCGGCTGGTTCGTCGCTTGCACCGCGTTCGGTTCGATGCCGCGCTCGCGGAAGGCGCGGTAGGTCTCGAAGCCCATCGCGGTCGGCGAGCCGAGCCGGCCGATGGTGATGATCGGGTGCTCGGCCACCTTCGCCACCGGCAGCGGCTCGGGCAGCTCGGCGAGCGGGTGGTCGGGGCGGTGCACGACGATCAGCCCCTCCCACCACAGCGGAAGGTGCTCGACCGACGGGCCGGCCGGCGGCGACATCGGACGCAGGCAGAGGTCGACCTCACCCGCGGCCAGCGCCCCGTCGAGCTCCAGCGTGGAACGCTCGACCAGAACCACCTTGATGGCCGGGCGGGTTCGCGCCATCCGTTCCAGCAGCTGAGGCAGGAACGCCACACTGGCGCTCGGATAGCTGCCCAGAGTCACCAGCCCCCGGACCGCGCCCCGGTAGCCGGCCATGGCCGCCTCCGCTCCGGCGAGCTGTCGCAGGATGCTGCGTGCGTGGTCGGCGAACACCCTGCCCGCGTCGGTGAGTGTCACGGGCCGGCGGTCGCGGTCGAAGAGCGGCACACCCGCCTCCCGTTCCAGGGCGGCGACATGCATGCTCACCCGAGGCTGGGAGCGGTGGATGACCTCGGCCGCGGCGCTGAAACTTCCTGTGTCCACGACGCTGAGGAACGATACGAGCCATTCGAGGCGCAAATCGGTACGGAGCATGCC
>NZ_JBSGUP010000642.1:0-4720 GCF_053607985.1 Streptomyces sp. NPDC055078 | reverse complement strand
CCGGTGCACGCTCCCGTGCTCAAGGGTCCGTCCTCAGGGGTCGGCGAATTCAGCCCCTCCGGCGTTTGAGGAGCGGGTCCGGGGCGGAGCCCCGGCAAGGGCCCGGGAGGCGCTCGGGCGCGGGCGCGCGGGGCGGATGGCAGAATCAGGGGCCCTGGACGCGGCGAGCGCCCAGGCGCCGGACCACACCTCCGAGACCCCGCAGGGACATGAGCACCTACCGCGACATCGCGCACCGCGGCTCCGCCCGCGCCACCGTCCTGCGTACCGTCGGCACGCGCGAGCGACGCTCCCATCTCAGCGCGCCCCGCGTCCCGACCGTCGGTATCGACATCGGCGGTACGAAGGTGATGGCCGGGGTCGTGGACGCCGACGGCGTGATCCTGGAGAAGATCCGCACGGAGACCCCGGACAAGTCCAAGAGCCCGAAGGTGGTCGAGGACACCATCTGCGAACTCGTCCTCGATCTCTCCGACCGCCACGATGTGCACGCGGTGGGCATCGGCGCGGCCGGCTGGGTGGACGCCGAGCGCTCCAAGGTCCTCTTCGCCCCGCATCTGGCCTGGCGGAACGAGCCCCTGAGGGACGCGCTGTCCGCCCGGCTCGCCGTCCCCGTGCTGGTCGACAACGACGCCAACACCGCCGCCTGGGCGGAGTGGCGGTTCGGCGCGGGCCGCGGCGAGGACCATCTGGTGATGATCACGCTCGGTACGGGCATCGGCGGCGCGATCCTGGAGGACGGGCGGGTCAAGCGGGGCAAGTACGGGGTCGCGGGCGAGTTCGGCCATATGCAGGTCGTCCCCGGCGGGCACCGCTGTCCCTGCGGCAACCGGGGCTGCTGGGAGCAGTACAGCTCGGGCAACGCGCTGGTGCGGGAGGCCCGGGAGCTGGCGGCGGCCGACTCCCCGGTCGCGTACTCCCTCATCGACCGGGTCGGCGGCAACATCGGCGACATCACTGGACCGCTGATCACCGAGCTGGCCCGGGAGGGCGACGCCATGTGCGTCGAGCTGTTCCAGGACATCGGGCAGTGGCTCGGGATCGGGATCGCCAATCTGGCGGCTGCCCTCGACCCGTCCTGCTTCGTCATCGGCGGCGGGGTCAGCGCCGCCGACGATCTGCTCATCGGCCCCGCACGGGAGGCGTTCCGCCGCCATCTCACCGGCCGTGGCTACCGCCCGGAGGCCCGGATCGCCAAGGCGCAGCTCGGCCCGGAGGCGGGCATGGTCGGCGCTGCCGATCTCGCCCGGCTCGTCGCCCGCCGCTTCCGGCGCGCGAACCGGCGCCGGGTGGAGCGGCACGAGCGGTACGAGCGCTACGCCCAGGCGCTCCGTAACTCCGCGTCGACCCGCCCCGCGCAGGAGCCGTGACCGCACGGCGGCCCCGGGGTCCGGCGGCGCGTCACGGCCGGGTGGACCGGGCAGGTGCAGCCGCCCGGCCGCCCTGGACCGAGGCCGTACCGCCCGCCCTGGGCCGTGGTCGTACCGCCCGCCCTGGGCCGTGGCGTACGGCCTGCCTGCCCCGGACCGAGGCCCGCCTACCGCCCTACCGCCCCCCGTGCCGAGGCCGCACCGCCCGACCGCCCTCCGGGCCGTGGTCGTACCGCCCCACCGGACCCCGCCGTGCGGGCAGCCGCTCCCGGCAGCGGTCCTCCCCCGGACGGGTCGCCGCGCGAGCGGGAGGCACCCGGCGCCCTGCCCCGGAACCGTAGACTTCGCTTCTGACCGGACCCACCCAGGAATCCCCAGGAACCGCACCCTCATGACCGTGCCACGCCAGCCGACCTCGCCGGACGAGAACTTCCGTCCGCCCGAGAGCCGGCGGCACATGATCATCCGTCGCTGGCTGACAGCGGTCATCATCGTGCTGCTCGTCGGCATCCCGGCCGGCTATCTGGTGATCTCGGCCGAGCAGAGCCGCGACAGCGGGCGGGACAAGGAGGCCGAGTCATCGGCCCAGGGCCTGCGCGACAGCTGGCCGTCCCGGACGAAGCGGAGCATCTTCGAGGTGCCGATCCCGCCGAAGTCCACCAGGGTCGCCTACTTCGAGACCAGCAACTGGAAGACCAGCAGGCTGTACGTCCAGTTCGACACCACATCCGCCGGGCTCGACCTGTTCCTTGAGGGCGTCGGCACCAGTCGCGCCGCGCTCCAGGAGGGTGTGATCACCATCGGTACGCGGGACGCGGACACGGTGGGCTGGGACTTCACATCCGACCGGTTCTGGTCGGGCACCCGGCACCTCCAGGAGGACCGCCGGCCGTCCCAGGACATCACGGTCGACATGACCGATTCCACCCGGCCCAGGGTTTATGTGGTGTCCACCGTCACCCCCTGACAGCGATGATCGGCAGGGGGGTGGCGAAACCTCCGCCACGAGGTCATTACCGTGGACCGGGTGAGTGAGACGCAAACGCCCCCGGCGCAGCCGCCTTCGAAGACCCTGCACTATCGGATCGACGGTCCGGACGACGCCCCCGTCCTGATCCTGGGCCCCTCCCTGGGCACGACGTATCACATGTGGGACAGGCAGATCGCGGACCTGTCGCGTGAGTGGAGGGTCTTCCGCTATGACCTGCCGGGCCACGGCGGCGCACCCGCCCACCCCGCATCCGCCGTCGACGACCTCGCCGACCGGCTGCTGGCCACCCTCGACGAGCTGGGGATCCAGCGGTTCGGTTACGCGGGCTGCTCGATAGGCGGCGCGATCGGCATCGACCTGGCGCTGCGCCATCCGCACCGCGTCGCCTCGCTGGCCCTGGTCGCCGCCTCGCCCCGGTTCGGGACCGCCGACGAGTTCCGCCAGCGCGGGGTGATCGTCCGTACGAACGGTCTCGACCCGATGGCCCGCAGCGCGCCGGAGAGCTGGTTCACCCAGGGGTTCGCCGCCGCCCAGCCCGCGATCGTGGAGTGGGCCGTGCAGATGGTGCGGACGACGGACCCGGGGTGCTACATCGCCGCCTGTGAGGCGCTCGCGTCCTTCGACGTCCGCGCGGATCTGGGCCGGGTCGGGGTGCCGACCCTGGTCCTCGTCGGCGCGGACGACCAGGTGACGGGACCCGCGGAGGCCCGCACCCTGGTCGCCGGGATCCCGGACGCCCGGCTCGCGCTGGTGCCCGGCGCCTCCCATCTGGCGCCGGTGGAGCAGCCGGCCGCAGTCACCGACCTGCTCGTACGCCATTTCTCCAGTACGCCGCAGGACACGCTGTCGGCGATCCCCGCGCCGGGAACCCTGCCCGCGCCCGCGATCTCGGCGCCCGTGGCCCCGGTGGCCGAGATCGCCCCCGCGGCCCCGGAGGAGGCGGTCCCGGGGCGCCCCGACCCGTACGAGCCGGGCATGAGGGTCCGCCGTGAGGTGCTCGGCGACGCACATGTCGACCGGGTGACGGCGGACGCCGACGGCTTCACCGAGGGTTTCCAGGAACTGGTCACCCGCTACGCCTGGGGCGAGGTCTGGTCCGGTGAGGGCCTCGACCGGCGCACCCGCAGTGTGATCACCCTGACGGCGCTGGTCGCGGGCGGGCATCTGGACGAACTGGCGATTCACACCCGCGCCGGGCTGCGCAATGGGCTCACCCCCGACGAGATCCGGGAAATCCTGATCCACACCGCCGTGTACTGCGGTGTCCCGGCCGCGAACGCCGCCTTCGGGGTGGCCCGGGCCGTCATCCGGGAGGAGACCACTCCCAGGCAGTAGCAGGATGGGGGCATGAGGCTCACCAAGAAGAAGCACTCCTGCGTCCGCCTGGAGAAGGGCGGGGCGACCCTGGTCATCGACCCCGGCGCCTTCAGCGAGGAGGACGCCGCCGTGGGTGCGGACGTCGTCCTGGTCACGCACGAGCACATCGACCACTTCGACGAGGGCCGGGTCCGCGCCGCACTCGAAGCCGGGGCCGAGGTGTGGACCCTGCGGAGCGTCGCCGACAGACTGCTGGCGGCGTTCCCTGGCCGGGTCCGCACCGTCGGCCACGGCGACAGTTTCAGCGCCGCGGGCTTCGACGTCGAGGTGCACGGCGAAAAGCACGCCGTGATCCACCCGGAGCTGCCGAGGGTGACCAACGTCGGCTTTCTGGTGGACGGTTCGGTCTTCCACCCCGGCGACGCGCTCACCGTGCCGGACCAGCAGGTCGACACCCTGATGCTGCCGGTGCAGGCACCCTGGAACAAGATCTCCGAGGTGATCGACTATGTCCGCGAGGTGAAGCCCCGCCGGGTCATCGATGTCCACGACGCCCTGCTCACGGAGCTGGCCAGGCCGATCTACGACACCCATCTCCGCAATCTCGGGGGTGCGCCGCACAGCCGGCTGGCGCCCGGCGAGGGCGCCGATCTGTGACTGTCGTACCCAGGCTCTAGGCTTCACTCCATGCGCATCGCCACATGGAACGTCAACTCGATCACCGCCCGGCTGCCCCGGCTGCTGGCCTGGCTGGAGAGCAGTGGGACCGATGTCCTCTGCGTCCAGGAGACCAAGTGCACCGAGGAGCAGTTCCCGGCCGCCGAGCTGCGGGAGATCGGCTACGAATCCGCCATCCACGCCGACGGCCGGTGGAACGGCGTGGCGCTGCTCTCCCGGGTCGGCCTGGCGGATGTGGTCAAGGGCCTGCCCGGCGGCCCGGAGTACGGGGGAGTGCAGGAGCCGCGGTCGATCTCCGCCACCTGCGGGCCGGTGCGCGTCTGGTCGGTCTATGTGCCCAATGGCCGGGAGATCACCCATGACC
>NZ_JBSGUP010000641.1:0-4725 GCF_053607985.1 Streptomyces sp. NPDC055078 | reverse complement strand
GACCGGGCGCGGTCATCAGCAACTCCTCCTGGGTGATCTGGTAGCGGTCGTCCAGCCCGGTCGATGTGGCCAGGCGCAGGGCGTTCGCGGGCGTGCCCAGGTCGAAGCCGAACCGGTCGACCTCGTCGCCTGCCGCGCCGCCCAGCACATGGCCGAAGTCCCCGATCACCTCGTCGGCCGCGATGCCGTCGAAGACGAAGGCGACGGACTCGTCGTGGCTGTCGGGCAGCCGGCGGTAGCCCGCGCCCTCGCCCCAGCCCTGCGCGGCCATGCCCACGCCCACCAACTGCTGCGGTACGTAGCCGTTGAAGCGCCACAGGCCGCCGTGGTCACCGCTCGCGCTGTGCACCAGTTCGCCGGGGGGCGAGTCCCAGCACCTGGTCCCCGAGTTGCCGCGCCGGACCTCGATGAGGTGCGGCCGGTCCTCGAACGCGCTGGTGACCCAGTAGAAGCCGTTGCCGCCCAGATACATCAGCCGCCCGCCGTCGCCCAGGTACGCGCTCAGCGAGTCCATCATGTCCCGTGTCCAGTACTCCGGGTGGGAGCCGGTCACCACGGTGTTGTAGCGCGCGAGGAGGCCGGGCCCCTCGCGGTGCAGGTCCTCGTCGAGTGCCACGTCGAAGTCGTGGTCCTCGCCCAGGGAGCGCAGCCATCCGAGGATGAACAGGTCGGCCGCCAGGTGCCGGACATGGCCGGACAGCCAGTTGTGGTAATGCGGCCGGAGGTTCAGCACGGGGCGCAGCCGGGAGGAGTAGGCGACGCCGCTGCCGTCCGTGTGCGTGTCGTACAGCGACTTCCCGACCTCGTCGTGGCTCACGATGAACTCGTCCTGCGGTGCGAGTTTCATGTCGTGGACCATGAAGTCCTCTTGCAGACCGGACTCGAAGAGCCGCTCGTTCGCGTACGCCTGGTACGTGAAGCTCGGCACCAGGAACAGCACCTTGGCGCGGCTGCCGGCCGGGCGGCGGACGAAGAAGGGGATGTAGTCCACCTCGTCGCCCGCCCGCAGCCGCAGGGCGTAGGCGCCGGGGGGTGTCCCGGGCGGCACGGTCCAGGTGAACGACGGCTGCCATCCCGCGTCCTCCAGGTCGTCCTCGTGGAAGTGGACCGCCGCGTACTGCGCGGGCGCGGTGCGGAAGTCCGTGTGCCGGCCGTCCCACCGGCTGCTCGTCACGCCCCGCTGCGGTGCCTGGTGCAGGGTCCCGTGGAGGTTGTTCCCCGAGATGTCGCACAGCCGGCTCGACGAGAAGTCCGTCCCGAGGTCGTAGTCGGCCAGCAGAGCGGTCGGCCGGACGGTCCCGCCCGCGCGGGCGGCGGCCACCTCGGTCGGGTCCAGGGCGCGGCCGTAGCAGCGCGGGTTCTCGATCTTTCCGTTGAAGTGCCGGTCGAGGTATCGCTCACCGTCGATGAGTGTCGGGGCGGCGGCCAGGAACGTCTCGGACGTACGGGCCCCGGTGAAGTCCGGTCCGGCGTCCGCTTCGGCGGTGTGCCGCTGTGCCCGCCGCTGCCAGCCGGTCTCCTGTGCGACGTGCAGCCGGGCCCGGCCCGGCGCCCCGGACCGGCCTTCGTAGTCCGCGCTCACGAAGAACCAGCAGCCGGGCCGCAGTTCGACATCCGACACCAGGCGGACCTCGCCGGAGGGGCCCGCCAGGGTGAGACCGAGCCTGCCGTCGGAGTCGATCGCCAGCTTGACCAGATGCCGCGGATCGTCGTCGCCGGAGCAGAAGACGACCTGCTCGTGGCCGGCCCGCGGCAGGGTGGGGAAGAGGCGCAGCTGCACGCTGAACGCGTTGCCGGCGAGCCAGTTGTCCGGCAGCGGCAGGGTGGCGTACGAACCGGGGTCGGTGCGCTGGACGGTGCCGGGGTGGGTGCCGTCGCACTCCGCGCCCACGTCCCGCACCGGGAGGTCCGTGGAGCGCGGGTCGGTCATCCCGCCGAGCAGCTCCACGATCCCGGCCTCGTACTCGGCGTGACGGGTGCTGACGTGGAAGGTGATGGACTCACCGGGACGCAGGCTCCACCGGTCGGCGTAGCCGGTGATGTTGAGGATGTCGCCGTTCTCGTTCAGCCGGTAGCGGGCTCCGTCAGGCTTCGACATGCGCCGGCTCTCCCTTCGTGTCGTGGGTCCTGCCGTGGGCGGTCGCGAAGAAGTGCTCCACCCGTGGGTCGATGGGCTGCCGGCCGCCCGCCAGCGTCATGGCCGTGCCGACGACGGCGCTGAGCGCGATACCGACCGGGCTGACGAAGTGGTACGGGAAGTCCGCCAGCAGCGCGACGACGACGTACACCACGCCGACCGTCAGCGAGGCGAGTGCCGCCCGGGTGCTGAACCGCTTCCAGTACAGGCCCGCCAGGATCGGGAAGGCGAGCAGGGCGGTGAAGACGGAGACATAGGTCAGGACGAGCAGGATGTTGCCGACGAAGGTGAGCGCGAAGACCAGGGTCGAGACACCGAGGACCAGGAACACCACACGGCTGGACATCACATAGAACTGGTCGCCGCGCCCCTGGAACGCGTACCTCTTCAGCAGGTCGTTGACCACGATCGACACCGCGGAGTTCCAGATCGCCACCATGGTGCTGATGCCGACCAGCAGCAGGGTCACCAGCAGCAGTCCCTGGACGATGGGCGGGGTGTATTCCAGCACCAGCCTCGGCAGCGCCTCCTCGGGCTTGTCGAGGTCGGGCATGACCACCCGGGTGAACATCGTGGCCGTGGCGACCAGCGCGTACAGCGCCACGATCAGCACCGTGTTGACCAGCATGGCCCGGCGGGCGATGCGCGCGCTGCGGGCGGAGAAGATCCGCTGCCCGTACCAGGGTGCCGCCACGTAGAGCATGATGTTCTGCAGGCACCACGTCAGGATCGCGGCGAAACCGAAGTTCTCCAGGTCCCAGATCGGCTTGAACGACAGGTACTGCGGGTCGAAGACCTTGCTCAGCTCGCCGAATCCGCCGGCGTTGGTGTAGCCGATGTAGAAGATCACCGGTATGAAGACGAGGATCATGACGTACGCCACGATGTCGAAGGAGATGGCGGTCATGAAGCCGCCGGCCAGGGACAGCACGAGGCACAGGGACGTGATCACGATGACCGTGGTCAGCGGTTCCACGCCGAGCAGCACGGACACGACCACGGAGAGGCCGGCGAGATAGGTCGCGGGCGCGATCCAGGTGAACGTCAGGGTCACCACACTGGCGAGCGCTCTGGTGGTCTCCGAGCCCTTGCCGTGGAAGCGGCGCTCGAAGAACTCCGCGATCGTCGTGATCTGCAGGCGCCGGTAGGGCTTGGCGACGGTCAAGGCGTAGATGCTGAAGACGAAGACGAAGATGAACGACGTGTACCAGAGCCCCACGGTCCCGTACATGTAGGCGACCGAGGCGCCTCCGATGAGCGTGGCGGTGTTGAACTCCGCCGCGCCCAGCGTCGCCACGAGCGCGGCGAAACCGGTGTTGCGCCCCGCGAGGTTGTAGTCCTGGTAGCTGTTGATGCGCCGGTAGGACCGGTAGGCGAGGTAGATCAGCAGGGCGGTGAAGACGATAGTGATCGCATACTTCTCCGTCACGACACTCCCTAGGTCGAGTCTTGCCTCCCCAGCGAGGGCGCCACAGCCGCGGAGGCGGAAGCGTCTCGTGCCCGGACGTCCGGACCGCTGTGAGTACGCGGGCCGTAAGCCCGGTGAAGACTGGTTCTGACTGCAATCGTGGTTTTCTGTGACTTACGAGGGCCATGTTGACTGTCCTTGTGGTGATTGACAAGACCTTGTTCATTTCGTGACCAACGGGGACCCGCCGCCCCCGCGGAATCTCCGGCTCGTAGCCGCCGAGTGCTGGTGAGGGGAGTCTGAAGGGTTGCCGAAGCATTGCCCGCGGGTTGCCGTTCACCGTAGATCCCTTGACTGCCGGGCCTCCGGCGGCCAATACTTCGCGTCAGAAGGCCACATGTCGCCACAGGAACGGTCTGAATATGCTCGCAGTCGAGCGGCACACCCTTATCTCGCAGGCGATCCAGGAAGGTCGCGTGGTGTCGACCGCCGAGCTAGCGGACAAACTGGACGTATCAGCAGAAACCATCCGTCGTGACTTCGCCGAGCTGGAGGCCAAGGGCCTGCTGGTACGAGTCCGCGGCGGTGCCACCCGCACCGATCACCTCAGCAACGAGCCCTCGTTCCCGGAACGCTTCGGAGCGGCCGGGGAGGCGAAGGCGGTCATCGGGAACCTCGCCGCCGAACTCGTCCGCCCCGGGCAGACCGTCGTCATCGATGTCGGCACGACGGCGATGCACGTCGCCCGCGCCCTCGCGAACAACTTCACCGGTGTGGTGCTGACCTGCTCGGTCCTGGCCGCGAACGAACTGGCGGAGGCCACCGGTATCGAGGTCCACCTCAGCTCCGGCCGGATGCGCAGGGGCGATCTGGCGCTCTCCGGTCCCCTGGCGCAGGGTTTCTTCGAGGACGTCTACGCCGACGTGGCGTTCCTCGGCTCCGGCGGTGTGCACACCGAGGCCGGACTGACCGACTTCCACCTCGACGAGTGCCATGTGCGACGGGCCATCATGCGCAACTCGGCGGTGAACTATGTGCTCGCGGACAGCTCCAAGCTCCAGCGTGTCGCCCCCTACCGGGTGGCACCGCTGGAGCAGACCGGCGGCCTGATCACCGATCGGCAGCCCCCGGGGGAACTGACCCGCACGCTCACCGATACCGGCGGCCAGGTCATCTGGCC
>NZ_JBSGUP010000640.1:0-4726 GCF_053607985.1 Streptomyces sp. NPDC055078 | reverse complement strand
CTGCCCCGGGCCTCCCCCTACGCCCTTGCGGGCGTGGAGGTGCCCCCACCTACGCCCTGCGGCGTGGGGGGGGGACCCCAGCGCCTCAATGAGCTGCGCCTGGGTGGGAGCGCCCCCAACGAGGCTGGCCGGGTGCGCACAACCAGCCCGTCCGGCGTTTGAGGACGGACGCCTGGCCCCGGCGGCGTGGGGCTTGCGGGCACGGGGCGCGCATCAGGGTGTTGGGGGTCCCCCGGACGAAGGCTGGGGGAGAGGGAGGACACCCCCGCCAGGGGGGCGCGGCGGAGCGGGTCGGGCGGGGCCCGGGATGATGGGGGGATGCCGTTCATACCCGCCTCGTACGCCGTGCGCCGCGCCGTCGCGGTCGGACGCGGGTGGGTACGGCGCTGGGCGACATCCGACCGGGGTGTCGATGTGCTCGGCGCGGTGTCGTGTTTCGCGCTGATGGTGCTGGACGTGCCGGGGCTCGCGCACGAGGACAACTCCCTGACCGGATTCACCGCCGTCCTCGTCCTCGCGGCGGGCGCGGCGACGCTGGTGGTGCGGCGGCGGCTGCCGTGGGTGCCGTATGCGGTGGCGCTGGTACTGCTGGGCTGGCTGCACGAGCTGACGCTCATCCAGTTCGCGCTTTACTCGCTGGGGCGCTTCCGGGGCCGGTGGAGCGGCGCGCTGGCGACGGCCGGGTACATCGGGGTGGCGTACGCGCTGTTCAGCATGCCGGGCTGGGCCGAGCACCGGGCCCACGGTCTCAGCGGGTTCCTGGGTCTGGTGGTCCCGATCGGGGTGCTGGCCGCCGGGGTGGGGATCGCGGCGTACCGGCAGGATCTGGTGCGGGCGCTGGAGGCCCAGCGGGCCGAGACCGCCGCGCTCCAGGCCGTACAGGACGAGCGCGTCTCGGTCGCCCGGGACGTCCACGACCTGGTCGGCCGGGAGCTGACGGTTCTCGCGGTGCGCGCCGAGGTGCTGGCCGTACGGGCCAGGGACACACCCCAGCACGAGGACTTCGAGGAACTCGCGGACACCGCGCGCCGGGCACATCTGATGCTCAACGACACGATCGTCCACCGGGCCGCCGAGCGGACCGCCACCCCTGGCCTGGAGGGGCTGCCCGCGCTCGCGGCGGAGAGCGAGCGGATGGGCAGCCCGGTGACGCTCAGGATCGGCGCGGCGGCCCGCCGGGTCTCACCGCTGCGGCAGACGGCGGTGTACCGGGTCGTCCAGGAGTGTCTGACGAACGCCGCGAAACACGCGCCGGGGGAGCGGGTGACGGTGACGATCGCGCTGGAGGGCCGCCTGCTGCGGGTGACGGCGGCCAACCCGCTCGCGCGGTCCGTGCCCCCGACCGAACCGGTCTCCAGCGGGACGGGCACCCACTCCATGCTGGAGCGCGTGCGCAGCCTCGGCGGCACCCTGACATCCGGGACCCGGGACGGTGCGTACGAGGTCGTGGCCCTGCTCCCGGCCGGGTGGCTGCCCCCGTGAACCCGCACCGGCGGCCGTGAACCCGCGCCGGCACCCGTGAACCCGCGCCGGCAACCGGATGCCCGCGACTGCCCGGCGGCTGCCCGTCGACTGACCGGAAACGGGACCGTACACGGGGCCCGGGCGCGGTCCCGCCCCGGGAGGGGACACCTGCGGATGCCCCGGCACCTCCGGACTCTAGACTGGACCCGTGAGCGAAAACCCTGCCGACGGACCCCACGGGCCCGACGAGCGCGAACCCCGCGACAGCTTCGACAGCTTCGACGAGATCGTCGACGCCGAGACCGGCCGTGACCCCGACCTGGCGGTGATCGAGGCCGGCAGCCGTACGCTGCGCGCCCAGGCAGGCATGCCCCAGGCCGACGACGTGCCCGCGCGTCCCGCCGACCCGGAGGTCGACAAGGCGCTGCGCGCGGTCGAGGCGGAGCTGGCGACCCGCTGGGGCGAGACCAAGCTGGAGCCGTCGGTCACCCGGATCGCGGCGCTGATGGATGTGCTGGGCGAGCCGCAGCGGGCGTACCCCTCGATCCACATCACGGGCACCAACGGCAAGACGTCCACCGCCCGCATGATCGAGGCGCTGCTGTCCGCGTTCGAGCTGCGCACCGGCAGGTACACCTCGCCGCACGTGCAGTCGATCACCGAGCGGATCAGCCTGGACGGCTCGCCGATGCCGGCCGAGCGCTTTATCTCTACCTATGACGACATCAAGCCCTATGTGGAGATGGTCGACACGGCGCAGGAGTACCGGCTCTCCTTCTTCGAGGTGCTGACCGGCATGGCGTACGCGGCCTTCGCGGACGCGCCCGTGGATGTGGCGGTCATCGAGGTCGGCATGGGTGGCGTCTGGGACGCGACGAATGTGATCGACGCGTCCGTGGCGGTGATCACGCCCATCGACCTGGACCACACGGACCGGCTCGGCACCACGTCCGCCGAGATCGCGGTCGAGAAGGCCGGGGTCATCAAGCAGGGCGCGACGGTGATCCTGGCGCAGCAGCCGGTGGACGCGGCGCAGGTGATGCTGAAGAAGGCGGTCGAGGTCGACGCGACGGTCGCCAGGGAGGGCATGGAGTTCGGTGTGGTCTCCCGCGAGATCGCGGTCGGCGGCCAGATGCTGACGCTGCGCGGACTCGGCGGGGAGTACGACGGCATCTTCCTTCCGCTGTACGGGGCACACCAGGCGCACAACGCGGCGGTGGCCCTCGCGGCGGTCGAGGCGTTCTTCGGCGTCGGTGGCGACGGCGCGCGGACCCTGGACGCCGACACGATCCGCAAGGCGTTCGCGGCGGCGTCGTCGCCGGGCCGTCTCGAAGTCGTACGGCGCAGTCCCACGGTCGTCCTGGACGCGGCGCACAATCCGGCGGGCGCGCGGGCCGCCGCGGCGGCGGTCACGGAGGCGTTCGCGTTCTCGCGGCTGATCGGCGTGGTCGGCACGAGCGGTGAGAAGGATGTCCGAGGGCTCCTGGAGGCGTTCGAGCCGGTCTTCGCGGAGGTCGTCGTCACCCAGAACTCCAGCCATCGGGCGATGGACGCGGACGCGCTGGCGGCGGTCGCGGTGGAGGTGTTCGGCGACGAGCGGGTGGTCGTGGAACCCCGCCTGGACGATGCGATCGAGGCGGCGATCACGCTCGCCGAGGAAGAGGCCGAGTACGCGGGCGCGGGCGTCCTGGTGACCGGCTCGGTGATCACGGCCGGAGAAGCCAGGCTGCTGCTGGGAAAGGGCTGAAATGCGGATGTTCTGCGCGTCGACCTTGATCGGCGAATTCTTTGTCATCGGATTCGCCGGTCTGGTGGCGATGAAGGACGACGGTCTGTCGACGGGCGTGGTCTGGACGGTCTGCGGCATCGCCATGGCCCTGTCGGTGCTGCTCTGCGGAATGCTCTCGCGGCCGGGCGCGATCCAGCTCGGCTGGGCGCTCCAGATCGGTCTGGTGCTGAGCGGTTTCGTCGTCCCGGTGATGTTCATCCTGGGCGCGTGTTTCGCGGGCCTGTGGTGGGCGTCGGTCCACTACGGGGGCAAGATGGACGCGGCCAAGGCGCGCTGGGCGGCCGAGGCATCCTCAGAGCCTGACGCTGCGTAACCCCGGGCCCTTCACGCCCTGTAACCTCTGAACTCCTTGACCCGCACCGTAAGGAGCCCGCACGTGACCCAGCGCACCCTCGTCCTCCTCAAGCCGGACGCAGTCAGGCGCAGGCTGGTCGGCGAGATCATCGGCCGTATCGAGGCCAAAGCCGGCTGGACCATCAGCGCGCTGGAGCTGCGCACGCTGGACCGGGACACCCTGGAGCAGCACTACGGCGAGCACGAGGGCAAGCCGTTCTACGCGCCGCTGGTCGAGTTCATGGCCTCCGGGCCCGTCGTCGCGCTCGTGGTCGAGGGTGAGCGCGTGATCGAGGGCGTACGCCAGCTCGCCGGTCCCACCGATCCCATCGCCGCCGCGCCGGGGTCCATCCGTGGCGACTTCGGGACCGTCGTCCGGGAGAACCTGATCCACGCGTCGGACTCCGAGGAGTCCGCCATTCGGGAACTGAAGATTTTCTTTCCGGGACTTTCCTGACCGGCCGTCAGCCAAACAGCGCTCATGACCTGGGGCGACCGAAGGAATTCGGTCGCCTTTCGGCATATGCGAGAGCAATCCGGGAACGCATCGCTGCGACACCTCGTCACCATATAGAGAGGTGGACCACCGCCCCGAGACCGCCGGAGCGGCACTACGATGGAAACCTCCACGCCACAGCATCCACCACCTCGCCGTCCTGAAAAGCTGTCAACGCTCGATTGGGAAGGCCAGACGAATCCTCATGGGGAACAAGATGTCGTTCATCGGCCGTGACATGGCTGTCGACCTCGGGACCGCCAACACGCTGGTGTACGTCAGAGGCCGAGGGATCGTTCTCAACGAGCCGTCCGTCGTCGCCATCAACACCAACACGGGCGGCATTCTGGCGGTCGGCGCCGAGGCGAAGAAGATGATCGGCCGGACGCCGGGCAACATCGTTGCCGTCCGGCCGCTGAAGGACGGCGTCATCGCCGACTTCGAGATCACCGAGCGGATGCTGCGCTACTTCATTCTGAAGATCCACAAGCGCCGCTATCTCGCCCGCCCGCGTGTCGTCGTCTGTGTCCCCTCCGGTATCACGGGCGTGGAGCGCCGTGCGGTCATCGAGGCGTCGACGCAGGCGGGCGCCCGGCAGGTGCACATCATCGAGGAGCCGATGGCAGCCGCCATCGGCTCGGGAC
>NZ_JBSGUP010000639.1:0-4726 GCF_053607985.1 Streptomyces sp. NPDC055078 | reverse complement strand
CCGCCGTACCGACCGCAGCGGTACGGCAGGGGCCCTGTCCGTTTCCCGGCCGACAGCGGCGGGGTCGTATGCGCGGCCACGGGACAGCCCGTGGGGAACGGTCGCCCCCGGCGAGCCCTGCCGCCGTGACGCAGTTGCGAGGGCATCGCACCTGGTCAGCGCGGGTATCACAGCCATAGCCGCAATGGGTTCCGCGTGCCACTGTGGGGTGCCATGGAGGGAAACCGGCACCCGCGTCCACACGACCACCACCACGATCACCCGCACCCGCACAGCGATACGGGACACCGGCACCCGCACAGCGATACGGGACACCGGCACGGGCGGCGGGACTCCCGTGCGGCCCGGCTGCGGCACCGGCTGGCGCATCTGGTCACTCCGCACAGCCATGCGGCCGGTGACAAGGTCGATGCGGCGATGGAGACTTCGCGCGACGGGATGCGCACGCTGTGGATCTCCCTCGCCGTCCTGGGGGCGACCACGGTCGTCCAGGCCGTGATCGTCGCGCTGTCCGGGTCGGTGGCGCTGCTCGGGGACACGATCCACAACGCCGCCGACGCCCTGACCGCGGTTCCGCTGGGCATCGCGTTCGTACTCGGCCGACGGGCCGCGAACCGCCGCTACACCTACGGCTACGGCCGCGCGGAGGATCTGGCCGGCATCGTGATCGTGGCGACGATCGCCGCCTCCGCGGTCGTCGCGGCCTATGTGTCCGTCGACCGGCTGCTGCACCCCCGCGACCTCACCCACCTGGGAGCGGTCTCCGTGGCCGCGCTGACCGGCTTCGTCGGCAACGAGTGGGTGGCCCGCTACCGCATCCGCACCGGACGCCGGATCGGGTCGGCCGCGCTGGTCGCCGACGGACTGCACGCCCGCACCGACGGATACACCTCGCTCGCCGTCCTCCTGGGCGCGGGCGGCGCGGCCATCGGCTGGCGGGCGGCCGACCCGGTCGTCGGTCTGCTGATCACCGCCGCCATCCTGCTGGTCCTCAAGGACGCCGCCCGCGAGGTCTACAGCCGCCTGATGGACAGTGTCGACCCTGCCCTCGTCGACCTCGCGGAGCGGACACTGCGCGGGGTGGACGGTGTGCGGGACACCGGGCAGATACGGATGCGGTGGATCGGCCACGCCCTGCGCGCCGAAGCCGACATCGTCGTCGATCCGCACCTGACCGTCGTCCGGGCCCACCGGCTGGCCGTGACCGCCGAGCACGCCCTGATCCACGCCGTACCGAGGCTGACCGCCGCGACCGTCCACATCGACCACACCCCCGCGGGCGGCGATCCGCACGCGGCCCTCGCCCACCACAGCGGCCGGCCGGATGCGCTGCCGGCGGTGGCCGACGGGATCGGCCCCTGACGGCACAGGCGCGGGTCAGTGCCGGGTGCCGTGCCGGGTGGTGGCGGACAGGGCGACGGACGCGCCCGCTCCGGTCGCCAGTACGGTGGCGAGCGCGATCACCGCGGCACCGAGGCCGAAGCGCTCGGTGGCGAGGCTGAACAGAATCGAGGGCACCCCCATCCCCAGATAGCCGATGACGAAGTACACCGCGAGCACCCCGGCGCGGGACGCGGGCACGGCGACCGCCGCGCCGATGGCGACGCCGCCCTTGAACAGCAGGCCCGCGCCCGCGCCCGCCACGGAGACCGCGACGAGGAGGAGCCCGAGCCCGGGGCGGTGGATCGACAGCGCCGTCAGGGTCAGACCGGCCGGGAAGACGGCGGCACCGAGGAGAAGGGTGCGGGCAAGACCGAGCCGCCCCGCCACCAGCTGGGCCGCCGCTGCGGAGGCGAACATCAGGAACGGTGTGAGACCGGCGATCAGGTGGGAGTCGATCCCCAGCCTGCCGCGCAGCACGGTCGCGCCGAGTGAGGACACGAAGCCGAGCAGCGCGAAGGAGAAGAAGCCCATGGCGGCGGCAGCGCCGAACGCCCTCCCCGTTCCGGGCAGCAGGGCGAACCGGCTCGGACGGTGGTCCTTCCGCAGCCTGTGGTCCACCGTCTCCGGGCTGGACAGCACCAGCACCAGGCTGATGGCCATGACAACGGCGAAGGCGGCCTGGGTGGTCACCAGGGGAGCGGGACCCCAGGTGGCGATGGCCCCGGCGATCAGCGGGCCGAGCGCGAGTCCCCCGAGGTTCGCCGCGGTGGCCACGGTCGCCGGCAGCGCGGACACCCGGCGTCCGGGATGCGCCTCGCGGTAGAGGTCGTGCAGATAGGTGGTCGCGGTGGAGGCCATCAGACCCACCCCCACACCGTTCAGCACCCGGCCCGTCAGCAGCCCCGGCAGGCTGGGCCACGCCATGAGCACGATCGCGGCGGCCAGCCCGACGACCAGGGCGGGCACGATGATCCGCCGCCGGCCGAACCGGTCGGACAGATGCCCCAGGGTCAGGAAACCCACCGCGGCGCCGGCGACCATGGCCGTGAACGCGATCGTCATCGTGGTCGTGCCGAAGTGGTCCCGCGTCGCGTACAGGGGCCAGAGCGGGGTCGGCGCGGTACCGAACGCCATCAGCACCATGAACGCCACCGCGGCGAACCAGAACCCGAGGCCGTGCGAGACACGCCCCGCCCGTACGCCCACGGTGCGCGGCTGCCCGCCGGGGGCGGCGCGGGTCACGGTCCCGGTCACTGACGGGGCCGGTGCCACTGACGGGGCCGGTGTTACGGACACGCGAATCCACACTCCTCGGTCGGCTGCTCGCTCGCTCCATGCTCATCCCGGCCGTGGATCGCGTCCAACGATAGTTTCGGATAGGTTCGATCCGGATAGGAGATCGAGCGCCATGGAACTGCGACATCTTGAGTACTTCGCGGCCGTCGCCGAGGAGCTGAACTTCACTCGTGCCTCCCGTCGCCTGCATGTGGCACAGTCCGGGGTGTCCACCGCGATCCGCGCCCTGGAGCGGGAGCTGGGCGCCGCCCTGTTCGAGCGCACCTCACAGCGTGTCGCGCTGACGAGCGCGGGCCTGGCCCTGCTGCCCGAGGCGCGCGCCACCCTGGACGCCGCACAGGCGGCCCGCGACGCCGTACGGGAGGCGGACGGCAGCCTGCGCGGCACCGTCACCGTCGGTGTCATCAACGGCACGGGCCTCGTCGGTATCGATCTCCCCGGGCTGCTCGGGCGCTTCCACACCCACCACCCCGGCGTCACGGTACGGCTGCGGCTGGAGCCCACGGGGTCCGCCGGACTGACCCGGGCCCTGCTCGCGGGCGATCTCGACGCGGCGTTCCTGTCGTTTCCCGGCGCCGCGCCCGCCGGGGTGGCCGCCCGTGCGCTCCTGACGGATCCCCTGTGTCTGCTCGTGCCGGCGGACCATGCGCTGGCCCGGGGGAGCGAGGTGTCCCTGCGCCGGCTCGCGGATGAGTCCTTCATCGACTTCCCGCCCGGCTACGGCAACCGGGAGGTGGCCGACCGCGCCTTCGCCGCGTCGCACGTGGAGCGCCGCGTCATGCTGGAGGTCCTGGACTTCGTGACGGCCGCCGCGTTCGTACGGGAGGGGCTCGGGCTCGCGTTCGTGCCCCGGTTCGCCGTCCCGGACGACGCGGGCCTGCGGGCGCTGACCGTCGCCGACGACTCGCTCCGCTGGTCGCTCTCGGCCGCCACATCGGCGACCCGGCGCCCCAGCGCCGCCGCCCGTGCCCTGCTGGGCCTGATCGACCACTATGTGCACACACCGGCCGACGTGCACACACCGGCCCCACCACCACGGGCGGACAGCGCCCCCGGGCCCGGCTGACCCCGGCCCGGCTGACCCCGGGTCCGGTCCGTCCCGGCCCCGCTCCGACCCCGGGAGCCGGTGTCCCGATCACCTGGGGGACGGCCCGTAGACTCGCCGGATGGCGAAGTACTTCGACGTTCACCCCGAGAATCCCCAGCGGCGCACCATCAGCGGTGTGGCCG
Organism: Streptomyces sp. NPDC055078; assembly: GCF_053607985.1. Classification (NCBI taxonomy): domain Bacteria; kingdom Bacillati; phylum Actinomycetota; class Actinomycetes; order Kitasatosporales; family Streptomycetaceae; genus Streptomyces; species Streptomyces sp. NPDC055078. The sequence continues at coordinate 817 of NZ_JBSGUP010000639.1, read as the reverse complement.
ACAGCATTCGATCCGGCGCGCTCATCGCGTATCCGACGGACTCCTGTTACGCGCTGGGGTGTCAGCTGGGCAGTCGCGACGGCCTCAGCCGTATCCGGTCGATTCGACAGCTGGACGATCGTCACCACTTCACCCTGGTGTGCCAGAACTTCGCGCAGCTCGGTCAGTTCGTCCAGGTGGACAACGATGTGTTCCGCGCCATCAAGGCGGCGACCCCCGGCAGCTACACCTTCATCCTCCCGGCGACGAAGGAGGTGCCCCGGCAGTTGCTGCACCCGAAGAAGAAGACGGTCGGTGTACGGATCCCCGCCCACACCGTGGCCCAGGCGCTGGTCGCCGAACTCGGCGAGCCGCTGCTCTCCAGCACCCTGCTCCTGCCCGACGAGGAGGAGCCGCTGACCCAGGGCTGGGAGATCAAGGAGCGTCTCGACCATGTGGTGGACGCCGTGGTCGACTCGGGCGACTGCGGCACCGAGCCGACGACGGTCATCGACTTCTCCGGCGGTGAGGCCGAGATCGTACGCCGGGGGGCGGGCGACACCGCGCGGTTCGAGTAGCCGCGGGCGGCGGGTCCGTCAAGAGGTGCGGCCGGGCGCTGCCGGGTGCCGCACCGTCCGGCCGGGCCGGAACCGCCCGCACTGAGTGGAATCACGAACTCCGTTACCTTTGGCGCGAGTTGGGACAATGGTGCGGTGATTCGGCGTTTGTGTCCCCGGTCCGAGGGCATCGAATCGATGCGTCTGCGGGCGGGCGGGCGAGTGGGCCCGCCCGTCGCGCGTATCGGAACTGGCCGAGGGGTGGGGCATGGGGTCGGAAG
>NZ_JBSGUP010000638.1:0-4733 GCF_053607985.1 Streptomyces sp. NPDC055078 | reverse complement strand
GGGTACGGCACCCGGGGCACGGGCGGGACGGGGCGGGACGGTCAGAGTCCGCCGGTGAAGAGCAGCCGGTTGGGCGAGGACTTGGACACGGTGAGGGTGTCCTTGGTCGACTGGTTCACGATCCAGTTGCCGACTTCCTGGGTGCCGGCCCCGGGGCGCGCGGCTTTGTAGAGGGCGGCGACGCCCGCGACATGGGGGCTGGCCATCGACGTGCCGTTCAGGGCGGTGCTGCCGCCGCCGAGCCGCGCCGAGACGATCTGCTGGCCGGGAGCGTAGATCGACAGACAGGGGCCGAAGTTGCTGAAGCTCGTCTCCCGGTCGCTGGGGTCGGTGGCGCCGACGGTCAGGGCCCGCTGGGCACTGGCGGGGGAGACGTTGCAGGCGTCGATGCTGTCGTTGCCCGCGGCGATCACCGGCAGGACACCGCGGTTGGCCACATTGTCGACGGCGGCGTTGACGGCCTCGACCCGGCCGCCGCCGAGCGAGCCGTTGAGGACCGCGGGCTGCCGGGCGTTCTGGGCGATCCAGTCGAAGCCCGCGATGATGCCCGACCAGGAGCCCCGGCCGTCACAGCCGAGGACCCGCACGCTGACCAGGGACGTCTGACGGGCCACGCCGAAGTTCGCGCCGCCGATGGTGCCGGCGACATGGGTGCCGTGGCCGTTGCAGTCGGCGCCGTTGCGCCCGTCGCCGATCGCGTCGAAGCCGGGGACGGCCCGGCCGCCGAACTCGGCGTGCCCGTACTCGATGCCGGAGTCGATCACATAGGCGGTGACGCCCGCGCCGTTGCCGTTGACGTTGAACTGCTGGTTCAGCGGCAGATACGGCTGGTCGATCCGGTCCAGGCCCCAGCTGTGGGCGGGGACCCGGGCGGTGGCGCGCTCGGCGACGGGGGTCGCGGAGGCGGTGCCGTCCTGCTCGACCGCCTCCACGGCGGGCAGTGCGCGCACCGCCGTCAGCTGCGCCGGGGAGAGCTTCGCGGCGAAGCCGTTCAGCGCCGACTTGTAGGTGAACAGCGCCTTCACCCCGGGCACCGCCTCCTTCATCGCGGCCTCGGGGCTGATCTCCTTCTTGATGGTGACGATGTACTGGCCGGGGATGGGCGCGGAGGTGCGCCGCAGCGGCGCGGGCTCGGCGCGCGGCGGGGTCGGCGCGGAGGCGGAGGCGGGGGTGGGGACCGGTGCGGCGGAGGCGGACAGGGGGGTGGCGGCCGAGATCAGAGCCGTGGCGGCAGTGGCCAGGGCGAACAGCCTCGTTTGCGTTGACATGGCTGTGACCCAACCAAATCATGATCGACAAGTCCATCACCCAGAGTGATGGTTTGCCACGTTCGGTGATGACTTTTGGTGCTGCCGGGCGAAAGCGCCGACCATCTGGCCCACCGGCCCACCGGCCCACCGGCCCACTGCTCGGCCGGGTCGGCCGGGTCGGCTCGGGCGCACGACAGCGCCCGGGAGGGACTCAAGCCCCTCCCGGGCGCGAACTCAGGTGTCCCGCCTACCGCCTCAGCTCCGGGGGAACGTCAGCTTGAAGCTCTTGATATGGCCGGTGTCCTGCCAGCCCTTGTCCTGGACGCGCAGCTTCCAGACGCCGTTCGCCTTCTCGGCCGACGCGTTGACCAGGTAGGTGCGCTTCAGGTCGGGCTGCGAGTCGCCGGCGCTGTTCGACTTCAGCGGATACACGGTCCCGTCCGGGGCGAGCAGATCCACGGCCAGGTCGCCCCGATAGGTGTGGACGATGTCCACTCCGACGGGCAGTGCGGCCGGGGCGTTGCCCGGGATGCCGGTGACGGAGACCTGGGAGGTGACCGCGGGGCCGAGGTCCGGGATGGAGATGGCGGTGGTGTTCTCGAAGACCGTGCCCGGAGGGTTGGGCTCGCCGCCGCCGGGGCGGTCGCCGACGTTGACACCGGCCCAGGCGTCGGACACGGACTTGACCTCGGGGCTGGTCGCTCCGTACAGCTCGGTGGCGACCGCGATGGTGCCCGCCCGCGCGCCCGCGTAGTCGGTGGTCGAGGTGAACTTCGTGGTCAGCGCCTTGTACCAGATCAGCGCGGCCTTGTCCCGGCCGATGCCCGCGACGGGCAGGCCGTCGGAGGTCGGTGAGTCGTAGGCGACACCGTTGACGGTCTTCGCGCCGCTGCCCTCGGAGACCAGATAGAACCAGTGGTTCGCCGGTCCCGATGTGTAGTGGACGTCCTGGCTGCCCATTCCGGCGAACCAGTAGTCCAGCGAGGGGCCGTCCTTGCTCGGCTGGTCCATGTAGCGCAGCGGGGTTCCGTTCCCCCGGATGTCGATCTTCTCGCCGACGAGATAGTCGCCGGGGTCCTCGGGGTTGTTGGCGTGGAACTCCACGGCGGCGGCGAAGATGTCGGACGTGGCCTCGTTGAGGCCGCCGGACTCACCGCTGTAGACGAGCTTCGCGGTGGCGGATGTGACGCCGTGGGTCATCTCGTGGGCGGCGACGTCGAGCGCGGTCAGCGGCTTGGCGTTGCCCTGGCCGTCGCCGTAGGTCATACAGAAGCAGGAGTCCTGCCAGAAGGCGTTGACGTAGTTGGTGCCGTAGTGGACCCGGGACGACGCGCCGGCGCCGTCACCCCGGATGCCGTTGCGGCCCTGCACGTCCTTGAAGTAGTCCCAGGTGACGCCCGCGCCATAGGCGGCGTCCGCGCCCGCGGTCTCCGGGTTCTGCGGGGTGCCGTCGCCCCAGGTGTCGTCCGGTCCGGAGAACAGGGTGGGGGTGCCCGGGGTGCCGCCGCTCAGGTTGTACGTCCGGTGGCCGCCGCGCGCCGCGTCGGTGAGGTTGTACGAGGAGCCGGCGGCGGTGCTGCCGACGGCCACCTGGCCGCTGTACTGGGTGTGGCCGGTGCCGTTGTGGACGGCCTGCCACTCGTAGAGCTTCTTGCCGGTGGTGGCGTCGGTGACGACGTGCAGCTCATTGGGGGTGCCGTCGTGCTGGAGGCCGCCGACGACCGTTTCGTAGGCCAGGACCGGGGTGGCGCCCTCGCCCAGCCAGATCACCTTGCGGGGGGCGCGGTCGGCGTCGGTGCGGGTGGAGCCCTCCGCCCTCGCTCGGCCCAGGGCCTGCTTCTCGGCGGTGGCCGGGGCGAGTCGGGCTGTCGTGGTGACACCCCTCAGGGGCGTCTGGGACGCCCGGGTGAGCGACTGGTTCGCGCCGGTCTTCGTCTCGGCGAGTACGAGGTCGCCGCCGAGGACGGGCAGTCCGGCGTAGGTGCGCTCGTAGCGGGTGTGGGTGGTGCCGTCGCGGTCCTGAGTGACGTCCCGGACGACGAGCTTCTCCTGGGCGGTCAGGCCCAGTTCCCGCGCGGTGGGGGCCGTGGTCGCGCTCTGGGCCCGTATCAGCTCGGCGCGTCGGGCGGGGCTGAGACTCAGGGGGAGGGCGCCGGGGTCGGCCTTCCCGGCCTTCGCCGTGGCCGGAGCAGCCGCCGCCGGGTCGGCCGACGAGGTGCCGGTCTGGAATCCCACGGCGATGAGCGCCGCGGTCGCGACGAGCGCTCCGGTCGTGGTGGTGCGTCGGCGGTGCGTGGATCTCACGCGGACTCCTTCTGCGAGGGGGTACCGGACGGCGGGTGGGGAGACGTCCGGGCGAGCGGGCGCAGCAAGTGGTGCGTGGAGCGGGGAAAGAGCTGGGGAGGACGGGGGAAGAGTTGCAGGAGTGACCAGCTTCTGTCAGGAGCGCGTCAACATCTTGGCCGGAACTCGTTCGTTGACCGAGTGGTCATGTTCGTTGAGCGGTACGTCCGCTGGTACGGGGAAGGGGCGGCGCCGGTGCTCCCGCCCGGCAAGTCCTGACGTCAGACGCCCCTGGCCGACCCCGGGCGCTCTGTGCCGAACCCCGCCGCGCCCCTTCGCCCCGGTGCTCCGCCGGGCCCGTGCGCGATGCCGCCACGCCGCCCGCGGACGGCCTGCGGCCGGAATCGGACGCGGGGGCGGCCCGCCTGCGCGCGGCGTAGTCCCTGGCCGCGATCGCGGACCGGCTGGGGGCGGTGGCGGAGCGGCCGGGGGCGGACTCCCGGGGGCCGGAGGGCGGGCGGGACCCGAGGGGGTGTGGAGCGCGGCGGACGGGCCGGGCGCGGCGGACCGGTGGTGACCGCACGGGGCGGCCGGTACGTCCGATGCGTGGTGTGTGAGCCCGTGATTCGGGCGTGATACGCGGGCTTTCCTTGCCGCCCCCGAATTGACTCTCTTACGGTGTACAGGACCTTACGGTGTATAACCGTTTCTCGATCGCTGGGGAGCACCACATGACCAAGGCAAGGACCAAGGCCGCGGGCGCAGTTCTCGCAGGGGCGGCACTCATGACGGGGCTCGGCGCCGGGGAGGCGATGGCGGCGGCCAGCGCCCCCTCGAACAAGTCGTTCAGCGCCAGCGGCACCACGCCCGCCGGCTGGTCTGGCTACACGAACGGCTGGATCACGTTCTACGAGCGGTCGGTGAACATCACCGGGACGGTGAAGTCGAACACCACCGGTTGTGTGCGCGCCGAGTTCATGGTGTTCTCGCGCGGTGAGCTGACGGACACCGAGCACCGGACCGCGTGCGGACGCGGCGACGGCACGTCCAGGGGCTTCAACTTCACCTCGCCCGCCCTACAGGGAGGCGCGGGTTCGGTACTGGTCCGACTCGACGCCGTGAACGAATACGGGGAGCCGATCGGCTTCATCGCCAGCGACGCCATCTTCCCCTGATGACCGGGAAGGGCGGCGCGGCCAC
>NZ_JBSGUP010000637.1:0-4734 GCF_053607985.1 Streptomyces sp. NPDC055078 | reverse complement strand
GGCGCCGGGCTTCCCGCCCGGCGCCCTCTCAGAGCGCCCGCTCCGGACCTCGATCAGTCAGGATCCTGCTCGGGGCGGGTCCGCTGGGCCCCGGCGAGCAGTTGGCGCGAAAGCTCGGTGTGAGGGTGCTGGGGGCCGAGAACCCGCTCACGATCAGCGAGTACGGATTCATGAAGTGCGAGAGCGCGGTCAGTGGAGTTCGCCATTTGCAGGGTGTAGGCGAGGTTGCTGCGGACGGTGAGTGTCTCGGGGTGTTCGGGGCCGAGGCCCCGTTCGTGCTCCGCCAATGACTGCTCGTACAACTCGATCGCCTCGGGGAGATCACCGACCGCCCGGTAGGAACTCGCCAGGTTCGCACGCGCGTTAAGGGTGTGCGGATGGTCCCGGCCGAGAGTCTGTTCGTAGTCGGTGAGGTTGCGTTCGTTCAGCTCCAGGGCACTGCGTGCGTCGCCGCTCAGGGCATACAGGAATGCGAGGTTGCTGCGGGCCACCAGGGTGTCCGGGTGATCCGGACCAAGAACCCTCTCACAGTCGGCGAGATTGCTGAGATGCAGAGGTGCGGCACTCTCCAGATCACCCGAGGCGCGGTGTGCGCTGGCCAGGAAACTGCGGGCCGCGAGGGTGGTTGCATCATCCGGACCGCGGACCCTGGTGAAAGCGTTCACAGCGCGCTGTGCGTAAGGAATTGCCAGGTCGAGATGCCCTTCGCGCTGCAGAAATCCAGAGGTGAGAAAGCAGATCTCGGCGATTTCCCTGGTGTCTTGCTCGGGGCGCAAGAGACCCAGCAAGGTATGGATATGAGGCAGCAGTTCCCGCCATCGACCCCAGCCGGCGACGTTGGAAAACGGGTCGTCGGGGAGTGACTGCCGCATCAGACGTTCGGATCGCTGTCGGGCTTGGTTGATCAGTTCGGCTGCGCGGTTCGGATCTGCCGGGTCCGGTGTACGGGCTACGGCCTGCACCAGGCTGTGCATGGCGAACGTCTGCCGGGTAAGCGTGATCATGCTGTAGGTATGCATCAGCGCGAGGGCATCGTCCACGACGAACGGATCGTCGTGCAGGGTGTATGCCAATTCCCTCGGTACCGGTTCGGAGGAGAACCAGGCGAAGGTGCGAAGGATCTCACCCGCAAGGGGCACCTCCGCGGTGATCACCTGGAGAGACAGCTGCCAAATGCGGGCGATGGTGCGCTGGTTATGTTCCTCACCTACCGCTCCCGAGGGCGTGGTCGCGGCGAACATCCGGGCCGGATATCCGCGCAGGCGCTCCAGGTAAGTGGCGGGAGTGATCGCGGTGCATTCGATGTAGGCGGCTGCCTGCTCCAGGGCCAGCGGCAGGTGGCCCAGTTCCGTAGCGATCTGCTCAAGGAGGGAATCGTCGGAGCCATTCGCGTGGTTGGCGTCGATGATGCGCACGAGCATATCCACCGCGGCGTCGGCGGGAAGCGATTCCACTGCCAGTGGCTTGGCCAGTCTGTGCCACCCCGTCGAGCGACGGCTGGTGATGAGATGCCGCCCACCACTGAGCGGGCCGATAACGGCCTCAAGGTCCCGCGATGATGCCGCGTTGTCGAACACGAGCAGCCAGTCCTCGTGTGTCTGAAGCCAGTTGATCGCCCAGGCGGCACTCTCGGAGGTGCTCTGTGCGACGAGGTTCCCAGCGGGATTGATGGCGGCGGCGAGGCCGGCCAGCGAGGTGGTGATGCTGCTGGGCTCCTCCGCCGAAATCCACCAGACAGGGTTGTAGCGCCCTCGGTGGCTATGAGCGAAGTGCAGAGCGAGAGTGCTCTTGCCCACCCCGCCCAAGCCGTATACGACTGACGGCGTCATCGGAAGCTCGTCGTTCATCGCCGCACGGAGCTTGGCCATATCCGACTGTCGATCGACGAAGACAGGACTGTGCGGGGCAGGCAAGTTGGTCAGGGCGCTGGGCGCAACCACATCGGCGGGCGCGTTGAGGGCGGCGGCGGGCAAGTGCACGGTGCGGTATTCGATCACGGCGCCGTCGCCCGTACTCATGATGCCGTTGTTGATGCCCGCCGCTGCCGCGCGGACCCCCGAGGCCGCGGCGCCTGGGGTCCGAGTCATCGCTGGATGGTGGCGTCGCTGCCTGTGCTGATGATCCCGGTGTTGTTCTGTACTGCCACGGCCCCTTCACCGGAGGCGGTGAAGGACGTACCGTACGGCGCCACCTCGCCGACGACAGCCAGAGCATCCATGACGCGCCTCCCCCTTGACCAGCATCGGATGACAGAAATCATGACACGGAAGCGACCAGCCATCCACTGTCCTCCTGGATGCCGATGTCCCCCGTGACCTCGTGGATCCGCCCGACAGGGCACCGACCCATATGCTCTCGGAGGTGAGCAGCTTCAGGGTCACCATCGATGGCAGGACAACCCGGCACAGGTCGTTGCAGGCAGCGCAGTTCGAGATCATGGAAGCCCTGACCAGCCTGTTGAGCCTGGACCCGGCGGGTGCCGCACAAGGTGTGCTGATGGCCAAGCGTGCCTTCACCGAGGGCACTGTCCAGCATGCGCTCGACACCCGGCGCAGCTGGCTCACGACCGTCTCCGTTCAGGGCAGGCCCGTGAAGCTGACCATCGTCAAGAGACGTTGGCTGTGATGCGGCCCCTTCGCTGAAGCGGCCCGCGTCCCGGGCAACCGGGATCGCCGCCCGCCGCGTTCCCCTGTTGTGGAGGACCGCATACAACGGCGAGGACTGACAGATGGGCTCCCATGCCGACGACGGCGACTTCGAGGCGTTCGTCGCCGCCCGGGGCCCGCGGCTGCTGCGGATGGCCTGGCTGCTGACCGGGGATGCCCATCTCGCCGAGGATCTGCTGCAGACCGTGCTGGCGAAGGTCTGGCCCAAGTGGCGCAGGATCGCGCCGGATCATCCGGAGGCGTATATCCGGAGGGCGATGGTGAACACCCATGCCTCCTGGTGGCGCAGACGCTGGCGGGGCGAGGTGCCGCACGGCGATCTCCCGGACGGGGCGTCGGCCGGGGATCTGTACGCGGATGTCGATCTGGAGCAGTCGCTCGCCGCGGCGGTCCGCGCCCTGCCGGTGGGCCAGCGTGCGGTCGTGGTGCTGCGGTATTTCGAGGATCTGAGTGTGGAGGAGACCGCGGCGACTCTCGGGTGCGCGCCGGGCACGGTCAAGAGCCAGGCGTCCAAGGCGCTGCGCACCCTGCGGACGCTGATCCAGGACGCGCCGGCGGAAGGGAGTGAGCACTGTGCGCAGCGGTGACGCCGATGGTGACCGCGACCACGCGGACATGGTCGACCGGGCGGATCTCACGGACCGGGCCGACCGGGTGGGCCTCGCGGACCTCACGGACCGGGCCGACCGCGCCGATCGGGTGGGCCTCGCCGGACCCGGGGACCGGGCGGTCGAGGACGAACTGCGGGTGTTTCTGCGCAGGGTGACTCCGGATCTGCCCGCCCCCGAAGGGCGGCTGCGGCAGGTGCGCGAGCGGATCGCCCGCCGCCGGCGCCGGGTGATGGGGGCCGCGGTGTTCACGGTGACCGCGCTGGCGTTCGCCGGGGCCCTGCTGCCGCCCGCCCTGCGTGACACCGGCACCCCGCCCTCCCGGGCGTCCGCCGCGCCCGCCGCCTCGCCGGTACCCACCGCCCCGGCGGGACCCGGCCTGGTGGCCTTCCCCGAGCAGGGCTCCCTCACCCTGCGGCTGCCCGAGCGCTGGCATGCCCTGGCGCTCCCCGAATCCCTGGAGTACAAGGAGATGGCCAGCGGCTACGTGTCCACCCGGCGGCTCGCGCCCTACCGGCTACCCTGCGCCAAGAAGCCGGAGCGGTGCGCACCGGTGGGTGCCCTGGGGCGCGGTGATGTGCTGCTCAAGCTCGACTACGGCCGCGAAGGGGACTTCGCCGCCCAGGCGAGGAAGCTGGAGGGGAGGCTGGCCAAGGAGAAGTTCAACCACGGCTACTGCGACGACGTCGGCGCCCCCACCTCGTACACGACGCTGATCCCCGGTCCCGAACTCGACTCCTACGTCAACGTCGTCGTGTGCGCCGCCCCGGGGACGCCGTCGGTGCTGATCGACGGCGTGGGGGCGATGCTCACCAGTGCGACCTTCGGCGGTGTCGGCGCCTCCCCCGTGCCGTCACCGCCCCGGCCGTCGGGCACCAGGAGCGCCCTTGTGGACCCGCCGCCGGGGGTGCGGTGATGGGACGCCGTACGGCGGCGTCGGCCCTGCTCGGGGCGGTGCTGCTGCTCACCGGCTGCACCGTGGGAGGGCAGGAGGGCCCGCCTCCCGCGACCGGCGCCCCTGCCGCCGCCGACGCCGCCGCGCCCTTGCCCCGGGCCGTGCGCGCCCAGGGCCCCCGGGAGATACCCGGGCTCGGCCCGGCGACCCGGGCACGGATCGGCGACCGCAGCCGGCAGGCGCTCGTCGTGACCGGCGGGTCCCTCGACTCCGACCGGGCCACCGCCACGCTCTACGAGCGTCACACCACCCGGGGGTGGGGGGCCGTCTCCGGCCCGTGGCCCGCCCGCAACGGCCGCCACGGCTGGTCCGATGACCACCGCCGGGGTGATCTGAGGACCCCTATCGGCGTCTACGGGCTCACCGACGCGGGCGGCCGGCTGAAGAACCCGGGCACCAGGCTCCCGTACGACCGGGGCCCGGCGTTCCGGGCCCCGGGGCGGAACCACGAGGGGGAGTCCCTGGCGGAAGCCTTCGACCACGTCGTCGCGATCAACTACAACCG
>NZ_JBSGUP010000636.1:0-4736 GCF_053607985.1 Streptomyces sp. NPDC055078 | reverse complement strand
CAGCCCACCCAACCCCATCTTCCGGATGAGCGACTGTTCCAAGGCTTCCATCTGCCGTTGGAACGCTTTTTCCACCCACCATGCCCCCTGGCCTTCTCGTGTATGTCCTTCGAATTCTTACTCTTGCCCCTTCGGTGTTCCTTTCGATTCTCCTGGCCCCAGTTCTTCTTCTTTTTGGCGAAGTACGCCCGGTAGCCGTTGGTCGATTTACTGAGGCCACCAAAATTCCACACCAGCCACGCAATGCGACCGTCGAGGTCGAGGCAGTCGACAGGCTGGGCGTAGCAGTAGTCGTAGCTGTTGGCGTTGCCGCCGGGGACGGGGCCGACGGAAAGGAAGCGTCCGTTGGCGGGATCGTAGAGGCGTACGCCCATGAGTGTCACGCCACTCGGGGTTTCGGTGGAGCGTTGCTTGCCGCCAAGCCAACCGTAGCGGGCAGGGTCGGTCCCGGGCAGCAGGCTGCCGTACTCGTCGTAGGCGTTGACCACCGGGGTGGTGTTGGCCACCAGCGGGATCTGGGTGGCGATGTCGCCGTGCAGGTTGGCCAGTTGCAGGACCGTGTCGCCGGTCGCGCTGGTGGCGGCGATCAGGTTGCCGGCCAGGTCTTCGAGGCTGCGGCTGATGGTGCTGCTGCTCTCCGAGGTCCAGGACGGGCTGTCTCCGTCGCCACCGTAATGGTTGGTCCTGGTGACGGCGGTTCCCCAGGTTCCGTCGGCCTGCTCCTCGGTGTTCCAGGAGGCGAGGCGTCCGGAGGCGTCCAGGTTCCAGGTCATGCGCTTGGAGTTGGCAGTGATCTGGCGGACCAGGTCGTTGGCGAAGTAGGCGTTCTGAGTGCCGTTGGCCTGTTCGGTGGTACGGCCGAAGGCGTCGTAGACAGTGCCTGTGGCGATCAGGCGGTCGGCGCTGTCGTAGGAGTGGTTGACCGTGTTTGTGGTGGGAGTGCCACCGTCGACGTCATCGACCGTGGTAGTCAGCGCGGTGCGATTGGTGTTGTTGTCGAAGGTGTAGGTCCGGTGCGCAGTCACGCCTGCCGCGGAGTCGTCCACCTTGGTCAGGCGGCCTGCCCGGTCGTAGGTGTACTCCTGGTAGGCACCGCCTCCGGTGTAGACGGTGCGAGTGACGACCTGGCTGTGGATGTTCTGGCTGGTGGACTCACCCTGGATGGTCCAGCCAGACTCCCAGTGCCAGTAGCGGGACGTCTCTCGGCCGGTGGGGTCGAGATTGAGTTCGACGTCGATGTTCCACGGCAGCACCTGCTTGTACAGGCGGCCGTCGGAGTCGTACGAACCGGTGACGTCACCGACGGTGCCCATCACCGAGTCGTGGATCCGAGTCGGCAGGCCGGCGGGGTTGGCGTAGGCGTAACTGACCGTCGACGGTGCCGAGTCGGTTACGCGGAGCTTGCGGCCGCGTTTGTCGTAGTCGGTCCGGGCTATATTGCCCGCACCGTCGTCGTAGGTAATTTCCCGACCGAGCAGGTCGGTGGTGTGTGTGATGGTGGCGGTGCCGTTGGAAACGGTTGCCACCTCGCCGCTCGCTGCGTCGTAGGTGGTCGTCTGTGTCGGAACTGCCGCGCCGACACCACCGGTCACCTGTGTCTGCGTCACACGACCTGCGGCGTCGTAGGTCGTGACCGTGGTGCGGGTGACGCCATTGGCGATCTCGGTGGCCTTTGCCGGGTTGCCCCAGCGGTCATACTCGGTGGTCTCCACGGGCAGCTCGCTGGGGTGCGAACCGCCTCCGCTGATCGCGCCGGCCGGGCCGGTGGAGCACACGAGGTCAGCCCACTCCGGGCGTCCGGCACATGTACCAGCGCCGGTACCGGACCAGTACTGGGTCACGGTGGCTCCGGCGTCGGTGCCAGTGGACTTCGGCAGCGTGGTCTTGATGATCCGGCCCTGGGCGTCGTAGCTGGTCGTGTTGGTCAGCTGCAGCCCGCCCGGGTCGGTCGTCACACTCGTGGGCAGGCCCTTGGCCCAGTCGTAGGCGGTGGCCGAAGTACGCACGTCCCCGTCTGTCGGGTATCCGTCGATCGCGGCACCCACCTTGGTGGTGGTTACCTGGTCGCTCACCGTGGCGGAGCCATCGGTGGGCCGCCCCTCGTCGTAGCTGTTGACGGTGTGCTTGCGGGCCGCGACCTGGACTCCGGATGAGAGGTCCGGGCTGTCCGCGTCGCCGGTGAGGGCGTGGGTGAGGCTGACCAGGTGCAGTGGGCCAAACTCCTCCAGCTCCCGCTTGCCGTCGGCCGAGTGGACCGAAACGGTTGCGAGCTTTCGGGCACGCTCGGCCGGGGAGTCAGAGAGGATGCCGAGTTCGCTCTGGGTGTTGACCTGGTAGACCGCGTTGCCCAGGGCAAGTTCGAGGTTGGTAGCGGTCAGCTCGAAGGTGGTGTTGCCGAATCGGTCGTACTGCCTGGCGGTCAGGTGACGGCCGGGCAGACCTGTGTTCACCTCACGTCCGGAGGCGTTGGTGTAGGTGATGGTCGCCTTGTCGTAGTCGGCCGCGCCCAGATTCGATCCGGTGTGGGAGAGCGGGACCTGGTCGGCGGGGAACACAGCGCTGGCGTCCGTGGGCGCGTCCGTCTGCCCCCAGGTGTTGGCATCGCTGGCCGCGACCTGGTTGGGGGCCGTGGTGCCGGACAGCGGCACATCGTAGACGACGGAGGTGATAGCCCTCGTGCCGTCCTGCACATCCTTGGTGCCGGCCTGCAGGTTCGGGCGGGATGCCGCGAGCAGCATGCCGTTGCCAGCCACCGCGCTGTTGCCGGCACTGCCGTACTCGAACGTCCACGGCAACTCACCAGGAGGGACGAGCGTGGTAACGCGCCCAGCGGTGTCGTAGCCGTAGGCCGTCTTCAACGCCGGCGAGATCCGAGGGTCCCAGTGCTCGCGCAGGCGGCCCAGGTCGTCGTAGCTGTACTGGGAGATCACCGTCGCGGTTGCGGACGAGGCACCCGGGTCCGTGGCCCACAGCCTGATCTGCTTCACCTGACCGCTGTAGTCGCCGAAGGTACTGGAGGTTGCGGTGGTGGAGGTGGCGTAGACGTACTCCAGCATTCGACAGCCCGTAGTCGATGGCGTAGTCGCACACGTGCTGGCCGTGATCGCCGACGTCGGGGCGATCACGTACTTCGGGCGGGCCAGCGTCTTGCCGTTCACGGTGACCTTCTCGGAGATCACCGTCGTGGTCGACTTGTCCGTCGGAAGGAACGTGGTCGCCAGCTGCCAGGTGGTCGCAGTGGAGTCGACCTTGCTGAACACTGAGGTCGTGCCCTCGGTGTCCTTCAGCGTGAATGATCCCGTCAGCGAGCCGGTCAGTGTCAGATCCTCGGCACCGGACTCCGACTTCCAACCGCCACCGCTTGTCGCAGTGAACCCGGTTTCCTCACCGTCCACGTCCACGACCGCCACAGAGGTGGCCGACGTCTTGCGCACGAAGGTCCAGTCGCTGTCGGAGATCTCCGCGATCGTGCCGGCGGTCCACTGCGCACCAAAGATCGCCGCCTGCCCCTCCTGCTGGGCAGCGTTGGATGGGCGCCGGGAGGAGAACGTCCGCGTGACGCTCATGTCGAAAGCTGAGGCGTCCGTCGACGACAGGCCGAAGTCGCCGGTGAGCGTGTTCACGCTGCCCGGCCCGACCTCCTCGCTGGGTGCCTGGCCGACGTTGCGGTCCACCGCAATCCGGGTTGCCGGGGAAGCATCCGTGGTCGTCCCGTCGGTGAACACCGAACGGACGTCGACCGGGCCGTCCTCGCTGAGCGTGTCCGTCACGTTCCAGGTCAGCGCCTCGGCGTTGCCGTTGGTGACTGCAGCAGGCCACGCCGTGAGGGTGGAGCCATCGGCCTTGCGGCGGATGTCCTGGGTGGGAATGTCCGTCCAGGCGTCGGTCTCACCGCGACGGTACTGGTACCGCACCCCGGTGTCGCTCGTCTTGCCCAGGCCGGTCAACTCCGTGCGCCGCGCAGGGCGGTCGCTTTCGCCGGGAGTGAGCAGAGCGGCTCCGGAGCCAGCGTAGAAAGTGTAGGTCGTGGTGGCCGAGACGTTGCCGGCAGCGTCCTTGGTTCGCGCGTTCAGGGTGTGCTTGCCCGCACGGAAAACCGGCGTACGGGTGACCGCGGTACCGGTCGTTGCGGCGGACTGCCATGCGCCGCCGTCCAGATTCCACTGCACTTCCTTCACGTCGCTGGTGGGCGGGGTGAAGGTGAAGGTGCCAGTGAAGTCACCGTTGTTGCCCGGCGTACCGGACCACTGGCCGTTCGGGAAGTCGGTGGAGGACACCGCCGTCGTGGTCGGCGCCATGGTGTCTACAGTGAAGGTGCGGAAGGCCGACCATGCGCTGTTCGCGCTGCCGTCGCCGGACCGCGTACGCCACTTGTAGCTGCCCGCCGGCAGTGCCGTCGGAGTCCAGGTAGCTGTCGCCCCCGAGGCAACGGCGGCGCTCGAACCCGAGCGCAATGCGGACATGCCGCTGGGGGCCCATACCTCGAAGTCAAGCGTGACCTGTGAGCTGTCCCCGTCGAGCGCCTTCGCCGAGAAGGTCGGCGTGGTGTCATTGGTGGCCGCTTGAGCAGCCGGGGCTATCAGCGTGGGCACCGCGGGGATGGAGTTGTACGTCACCGACATATGACGGCGGTCTCCGTAAGCGGTTCTGATCCACTTCTTGTGGGGCGGTTGCGGAGGGTGACGGTGCTCAGTCTGCGAGGAGGATTTGGCGTCGGAGGAGGTCGAATCCGGCCC
>NZ_JBSGUP010000635.1:0-4741 GCF_053607985.1 Streptomyces sp. NPDC055078 | reverse complement strand
CCGGGTAGCCGCCTGCTGAGGGAGCCGCGCCCGCGTACGGCGCGTGTCGCTGAGGGGTCGGCTGCCGGGGGAGCCGTTGCGCGCGTACGGCGAGCGCCTGCCCGGAATGCCGGGCAGGCGCCCGTCGGGGAGCTGGTCTCCGCAGAGGCCCGGTCCCGGCGAGGAGCCGACTGCCGGGGGAGCCGTGCCCGCGTACGGTGGTCTGCGCCGACAGCGCCGCGGCCGGTGCACCCGTACGACCGCTCTCGCCGCGCGCGGGGAACTCCCCGTACGCCCGCGAGCCCCCGGCGCGAACTTCTCGCCGGGGGCTCGGGCATACCGGAAACGGGAGGGTTACGGGAGGGGTTAGGGGACCTCGACCCACACCGCCTCGGACGGTGTTCCCTTCGTGTCCGTCACGAACAGCATGTACCAGCCGGACGGCACCAGGGACCGGTTCTTCGGCACGGTGATCTCGACGCCGGTCGCCGTCTTCTTCGTCTTGAGGGCGATCGTGCGCTGGTCGACGTCGGTGACATGGGTGACGGCGCTCGGGCGCATCAGCTTGGCCGACCCCACTCCGTGCTCGCTCGCGATCTTGAAGGTGCCCGACTCACCGCGCTCGACGGACTTCGGGCCGCCGCTGATCTTCGGCTTGTCGCCCTTGAACAGATAGGGCGGGGTGTAGATCTCGATCCGCTGCTCGAAGACGCCCGGCTTGGTGTTGGCCTTGTCCGCGTAGAGCGAGTCCGAGCCGAAGATCATGACGCGGCCGTCCGGCAGCAGCAGCGACCCGGAGTGGTAGTTGCGGCCCACCCGGGGGTCGGCGACCCGCTGGTACTCGCCCGTCTTCGGATCGTACGTACGGGCCTGGAGGATGTTCGAGCCGTCGCGGCCCCGGTAGTCCGAGGATCCGCCCGTGACCAGGACGGAGTCGTCGGGCAGCAGCGAGGCGCTCGGATAGCGGGTGCCCTTGTCCAGGGTCGCGCCGTCCTTGAACCGGGGCTTGTCCTCCTTGAGGTCCACCAGCCGGGACTTGTCGCTCGACTTCTCGGACTCGCCGACCCCGCCGCCGCCGATGACCATGAACCGCTGGTCCTGGGCGGGCGGCAGCATCACGGTCGCCGAGGTCTCCATCTTGTCGGGGTCGCTCAGCCCGGGGATCTTGTCGAACTTATTGGTCTCCAGATCCCAGACGCCCGGGTCCCGGCCGACATCGGCGGGGCCGTAACCGGCGTTGGAGCCGGAGTAGAAGAGCTTGCCGTTGTCCATCAGAAAGATCGCCGGGTAGGTGGGGAACTTCCTGATCTTCCCGGTGTACTCCCATTTCTTGGTCTTCGGGTCGTAGATCTCGTCCTTGCCGGGGACGATCGCGCCGATCTCGTCGAGCCCGGAGAGGGAGAGGACCTTGCCGTCCTTGAGCGGGGTGAGCGTCGGATACCAGCGGGCCTCGTTCATCGGGTCGACGGGGATGTACTTTTCCGCCACCGGATCGAACTCATAGGCGTCCTTGATGCCCTGGAAGTCCTTCTTGTCGAGCGCGAGCTTCTGGGCGATTCCATACACATTTCGGGTGTCGGAGCCGGATAGGCCCTGTACCCGGTAGTTGTCCTCGGTGCCGGTTTCGTGCTTCTGCCCGGACTTCTCGGCCTCGACGTAGATCCGGCCGAGGCCCGCCTCGGTCCGCAGGAACTTCCCCGTCTTCGGGTCGAAGACCTTCTTCGCCTTCTCCACCAGAACCGGGTCCTTGGAGACGAACGTCTTGCCGTTCTTCTTGCCGGTGAACTTGGTCCCGGCCGGCAGGGTCTTGGGCCGGTCCGGGTCCTCGTTGTGGACGATCATCAGACCGCCCGCCTTGGTGACATCGCCCTGGAGCTTCTCGTACCGCTTGGTGCCGCCGGCGACCAGCAGCTTGCCGTCCGGCAGCTGGGTGTGCCCGGCGCAGAACATGTCAGCGGGGGTGGGGATCTTCTTGAAGTCCCCCGACTCCGGGTCCCACAGCACCGATTCGAACTTCTTCGCGTCGAAGTTCTTCTGATTGTTGCCGGAACCGGCGATCAGCAGCACTTTACCGGTGTGCAGCAGAGCCGCGTGGATGGTGTTGATGCGGTATTCGGAAGGGACATCGAGAAACGACCAGTGACCGTTCGCAGCCTTGTACTCCGGCTGGTTGATCTTGTACTCATGATATTTCTCGCTGCCGAAGCGCCAGAGCGCCGGCCCGTTCATCCCGGCCACCGCGACAACCACCACCGCGCCTATCGCGATGCGACGCGCGCGCCTCCTGCGGTGATTCGTCCGGACGGGCATCGTGCTCATTTCTTACGTCCCCCAAGGGCGATCTGCATGGTTTGTTCGGCGGTGTCGGACGAGGCCCCGGGCGCGGAGTCGGCGGCGGACCCGGGCGCGGACGGCTTCCCGGGCACGGACGACGGCTGGGGCCGCTGCTGCGGCACATGGGGCGCCGGTCCGGAGTCGCTCGCCGGGTCCTGGCCGTCCGCGAGAGCGGCACGCTTCTTCTTCTCCGCGCGGATGCCGTGCCGCCAGACCAGAATCGGCGCGGCGGTGATGAGCAGCGCGAGCAGGGCCCAGGTGATCATCGCCGGATGGTCGTGTCCGAAGTAGAAGGACGAGCCCAGTGAGCCGCCGAAGACGGCGATGAAGAAGAGATGGATACGGAAGGTGCCGAACAGCGTGTCCGGGCTGGACGAGTCGCCCTTGGGGGTCACGACGAAGCCGCTCTTGCGGCGCAGTACGGCGTCCATCAGCGAGCGGGCGTAGATCGGGGCGGAGAGCGCCGACATCACCATGCCCGCGAGACCGCCGGAGCCCTCGGGCTCGTGCGGGGAGACATTGTGGCGGCGGTTCCAGATGTAGAGGCCGATCTGGAGCGCGGAGGCATTGCCGTACAGCATCATCCACACCAGCGGGTCGATCTGCACACCCGAGGCGCCCATCCCCAGGAAGAGCGCGCAGCTCAGCGCGGCGAGAATCCAGTTCAGGGCGGACATCGGATAGAAGATGATCATCATGGTGTAGTTGAAGAGCTTGCCCGGCGGCAGTGTGCCGAAGCCCCTCCAGTACTGCTTGAGGATCGTCTCGTAGGTCCCCCGGGACCAGCGGAGCTGCTGGGTGAAGAAGTCGGTCCAGGCGGTGGGGCCTTCGCCGACCGCCAGGACGTCCGGGGTGTAGACCGAGCGCCACCGGTTGCCGGACTCGGGGTTCTTCGCCCGGTGGATCTCGAAGCCGGTCGCCATGTCCTCGGTGATCGAGTCGTACAGACCGCCGATCTGCTTGATCGCCTTGATGCGTACGGCGTTGGATGTGCCGACGAACATCGGTGCGCCATAGCGGTTTCCGGCGCGCTGGATCAGGGCGTGGAAGAGGAACTGCTGCGACTCGGCGGCCTTGGTGACGAAGGTGTCGTAGTTCCCGTAGACCTGCGGTCCGATGACAAAACCCACATCGGGGTCGCGGAAATAACCGAGCATCCGCTCCAGATAATTGGGCTGCGGAATGTGGTCGGTGTCGACGGAGGCGAAGAAGTCGTACTCGTCACCGTGGGCCTGGAGCCAGGCGTTGTAATTCCCGTGCTTGGTCTTGGCGCGGTGCGGGCCCTTGGGCTGATTCCACTCCGGGACGCCCTTGCGGGAGAAGTGTTTCACCCCGAGCCGGGCGCAGACTTCCTTCACCGCCGGGTCGTCGCCCTCGTCGAGCAGCCAGACGTGCACCGGCCCGCGGTGGCGGATGCGTACCGCCGCCTCCAGGGTCTTCGTCACCATCTCCAGGGGCTCCTTGCCCGGGACGAAGGAGGTGAGGAAGGCCACCTTGGTGCCGCTCTCGGGGACCACCGGGACGGGGTCGCGCGCCACCAGGGTCGCGTGCGCGTTGGAGAGCACGTTCATCGTGCGGAAGAGTTCGATCAGTCCGATCGAGACCAGCATCACGATGTCGAGGATCAGCAGGGTGTCGTTCTTGAGGTTCGGATCGCGCTCGGTCCAGTGCGAGGGCTGCATCAGCCAGACGAAAAGTCCGAGGGAGACCAGGGGCGCCGCGCCGAGCAGCAGAGCGGCTCGTATTCGGTGCGGTTCCTGAGACAGGAGTGACCGGTATTGCACCTTGTACGGGGTGTCCGCTGCTGGTTGAGTAAGGGGACCGGCGAGCCTGCTGTAGTGCTCGTAGTCGTACCGCGGCAGCGCCTTTCTCTGGCGCGGCCGATGGCCGCCGGTGCTAGGACCCGCGGGCATCCGGAGCTGGGTCGTCCGGGCAGAGTCGCTGGGCTTCCCGGCGCTGTCGGATTTCCCGGCGGCATTGGGCGTCGACGTCATGAGTCATCCCCCCGCACGCATGGTGACTGCGTGTGCTGTGGTGTGTCGGTGCGTCCCGGCCGCGGCCCCCTCAAGCCGCGGGTCAAAACGATGTGTGGCGGGCCACTGGTACTAGGACATGCAACAGTCACCTGCCGGTTGCATGATGCCCGCTGTTCGATCACGCCGCGCAGAAAACCCCCATGTCCTGCCGCCGCGCAGCGGAATCATGCGTTCCAAGCGCCCTCGGCCGGTCTGGGACAGCGGCCCGGCCGAGCACACCGGATCCAGGATAGGGTCCATGACCCTCCCGCATGATCGCAAGGGTCAAATGATCTATAAACGGTCAAATGTGCGATTCATAACTGCCTTGCGTCAAGGGTCCGATGAGGGTGAGTCGGGTGGTTCCGTCCCGATGGGCGGAACGACCGAGGCCCCCTCACCAGCAGTGAGGG
>NZ_JBSGUP010000634.1:0-4743 GCF_053607985.1 Streptomyces sp. NPDC055078 | reverse complement strand
GGGCCCGGCCAGGCCAAGACCGGCCAGACATCCGGCGGCGTCGTGGAGGCGGCGGGCACCGACGCGGATGGCGAAGACCCCCAGCAGGTCGCGGACATCCGGGTCGAGCCCCTCGGCCACCTGCGCGGCCAGCGCCTCCATCGCGGCGGCTCCGCCGAGGGTCCCGGAGGGCACCGGCAGCTCGTCGCGGCCCGCCAGCCAGCGGACCGCCCCGGGCAGCGCGTTCCGCAGCGCCTCGGCCTGCGACACCTCGCGCTCCCGTACGAAGTCGGTGCGCATCACGAACGGGGTGTCGCAGTACGCCACCGACTCCCCCCGCCAGGAGGCGGCGAACGCGGCGGCGGGCAGCGTCGCGTACGGGTGCCCCTGCGGATCGTGGAGCAGCACGGTGTCGCCCTCGACGGCGAGCACGACCAGGTAGTGGTCACCGCCGTCGGAGACGACCGGTGTGCCGGGCCGGTAGAGCAGCAGCCCCAGATCCAGCGGCCCCGCCAGCACGGGCCCCCGGGCACAGGCCGCGCGCAGCCGGTCCAGGGCTTCGCCGGGCGTGCCCCCGGCGCTGCGCTCGCACCGCAGGCCGAGCAGTTCGACGGCGTCGTCCAGTCCGATCTCCGGGTCCCAGCCGTACGGGTCGAACAGCGGCAGGGTGCCTCCGATGAGCTGGACCCCGAAGGGTGAGCCGGTCAGGGTCTCGATGACGGCGGGCGGGGGCGCGTCGGGGCCGATCATCATGGCGAGGGAGTTGGCGTAGCAGTACGGGCCGGAGCCGATGTAGGAGCGCATGCGGAACCTTCGGGTGCTGGTGGTGAACGGGACACCGCTCAGTCCACGGCCTCACACGGTGTGAAGGTCAAGCACCCCACGGGCCGGCCGGGCCCACCGGCCGCCCCTCCGCACCCGCCCGCCTCTCAGCCGGTTTCATCCGGTTTCACCCGGCCGGTAGCGCGTGAAGGAGAACAGCCGGTCGACCTCCCGCAGTCCGGCCCGGTCGTACATACGGTTGGCGGCGGTCCGGTCGCCGTCGCCCGCGTAGTACCCGTCGTCGTCACCGGCGTTACCGGAGTCACCGCCGTCGCCACCGTCACCGCCCTCGGCACCGTCACCGCCGTCCAGCATCGGGGGCGCATGGTCGTCGGCATCGGCGTCATCGGAATCGTCCACGTACAGGATGACCTCGCGCGCGCCCAGTTCCCCGATCGTGTGGAGCGCGGAACCGAGGAGGGCGGAGCCGAGGCCCCGGCCGCGCGCGGAGGGGGCGACCCGGATCCACCAGAGCGCGCCGACGCCGTCGACGGGGAGGCCGATGGTGGCGTCCGCGACGACCTCGCCGTTCTCACGGACCTCCAGATCCCGGTGTCCGGGGACGTCCGTCTCGGCCACGGAGAGGTTCACGGCTCGCGGCAGACCGGGGAGCGGCAGCGGTGTGTACAGATAGCGCCACAGGTCGCGGGTGAGGAACCCGGCGTCCTCCAGCGCCCGGAATGTCATGGGGCGATGCCGGACCGGCAGGCCCTCCACGCCCTGGGTGAGCGCGGTGGCGTACTCGAAGGCGTAGACCGCCGTCCGGGGGGCGCTCCGGTCGAGCCGGTCGAGGGCGTGGGCGATGAGCGCGTCCGCGACGGCCTTCACCTCAGCGCAGTGCAGCCAGGTGAGGAACCCGACGCCGTCCCGTCGGGTGGCGTACGAGACGACGCCCACCACCGCGCCGTGCGCGTCCACGGCGACGTCCGTGGCGGACGGGTCCAGTTCGGCCCACCAGCCGCTGTCCGCCGGGGAGCGGCCCGCCAGCGCCTCGGCGAGCCTGTGCGCTGTCACGGGCGCCTGGCCGGGCAGCGGATCGGCGGCCAGCAGGGCGAGCACGGCAGGCTCGTCCCCGGGACCGTACGGACGCAGGGACAGCGCGGGGCCAGCAGAATCCATCAGAAGCGGCCTAAGCCCTCGGGGCCACCTTGGAGAGGCCGTTGATGATCCGGTCCATCGCGTCGCCGCCCGTCGGGTCCGTCAGATTCGCCAGCATCTTCAGGGTGAACCGCATCAGCATCGGATGGGTCAGCCCGCGCTGGGCGGCGAGCTTCATGATCTTCGGGTTGCCGATCAGCTTCACAAAGCCACGGCCGAGTGTGTAGTAGCCGCCGTAGGTGTCCTTGAGGACCTTCGGGTAGCGGTGCAGGGCCAGTTCGCGGTGGGCGGGGGTTGCGCGGGCGTGGGCCTGGACGATGACCTCGGCGGCGATCTGCGCGGATTCCATGGCGTACGCGATGCCCTCGCCGTTGAACGGGTTCACCAGGCCGCCCGCGTCACCGACGAGCAGCAGCCCGCGGGTGTAGTGCGGCTGCCGGTTGAACGCCATCGGGAGCGCGGCTCCCCGGATCGGGCCCGTCATGTTCTCGTCGGTGTAGCCCCACTCCTCGGGCATGGAGCCGCACCACGCCTTCAGCACCTCGCGCCAGTCCAGCTCCTTGAACGAGGAGGAGGTGTTGAGCACCCCCAGACCGACGTTGGAGGTGCCGTCGCCCATGCCGAAGATCCAGCCGTAGCCGGGCAGCAGCCGGTCCTCCCCCGGGCCCCGGCGGTCCCACAGCTCCAGCCACGACTCCAGATAGTCGTCCTCGTGGCGGGGCGAGGTGAAGTACGTCCGTACGGCCACACCCATCGGCCGGTCGTCGCGGCGGTGCAGTCCCATGGCGAGGGAGATCCGCGAGGAGTTGCCGTCGGCGGCGACGACCAGCGGGGCGTGGAAGGTGACCGGGGTCTTCTCCTCGCCGAGCTTGGCCCGCACACCCGTGATCCGGCCGGTGCGGTCGTCGATGACGGGAGCGCCCACATTGCACCGCTCGTACAGCCGCGCGCCCGCCTTCTGGGCCTGCCGGGCGAGCTGCTCGTCGAAATCGTCGCGCTTGCGGACCAGTCCGTAGTCCGGATACGAGGCGAGTTCCGGCCAGTCGAGCTGGAGCCGCACCCCGCCGCCGATGATCCGCAGGCCCTTGTTCCGCAGCCAGCCGGCCTCTTCGGAGATGTCGATGCCCATGGCGACGAGCTGTTTGGTGGCGCGCGGGGTGAGTCCGTCGCCACAGACCTTCTCGCGCGGGAACGCCGTCTTCTCCAGCAGGAGTACGTCGAGTCCGGCCTTGGCGAGGTAGTACGCGGTCGTGGCGCCGGCCGGGCCCGCACCGACGACGATCACATCAGCGCTGTGTTCGGAGAGGGGCTCGGTCACGGCGGGGTCTCCCGTTAGGACTCGATGGTGCGTGCCTCACGGCACCGGAACGATTGCAGTCTATGTGTGCGTACCGATCAACCGGCTGAAGGGCTCCCCCGGTGAGCGGGCTCCTCGCTCCGGGTGCGTCGGTGGGTTCCGGCAGGCGGGTACGAGGGGCCGGACGCGGTCAGGCGCGCTTGGTGGCGCGGTGGAGCGCCACCACACCGCCGGTGAGATTGCGCCAGCCCACCTTCGACCAGCCCGCCCGCTGGAGCTTCGCGGCGAGCGCGGGCTGGTCGGGCCAGGACTGGATGGACTCGGCGAGGTAGACGTAGGCGTCGGGGTTGGAGGAGACGGCGCGCGCGACCGGGGGGAGCGCCCGCATGAGGTACTCCTCGTACACCGTCTGGAACGGAGTCCATGTCGGATGGGAGAACTCGCAGATCACGATGCGTCCGCCGGGCCTGGTCACCCGGTGCATCTCACGCATCGCGCCGTCGACGTCCTGCACATTGCGCAGCCCGAAGGAGATCGTCACCGCGTCGAAGACATCGTCGCGGAACGGCAGTCGGGTCGCGTCGCCCGCGGTCAGCGGCAGCCAGGCGTTGCGCTTCTTGCCCTCGCGGAGCATGCCGAGGGAGAAGTCGCAGGGCACGACGTACGCACCGGTCTCGGTGAACGGCAGCGAGGAGGTGCCGGTGCCCGCGGCGAGATCGAGGATCTTCTGAGCCGGGCGGGCGTCCACCGCCTTCGCGACCTCCTTGCGCCATCGGCGGTCCTGGCCGAGCGAGAGGACATCGTTGGTGCGGTCGTAGTTCGCCGCGACATCGTCGAACATGGTGGCGACTTCGTGCGGCTGCTTGTCCAGGGATGCTCGGATCACGTATCCCATTCAAGCAGGGCGCCCCGGGCGCCCTACGCGCGGCGGTGTACGAGCCGTCCGGCCAGTACGGTCGCGATACAGCTCGCCGCCCCGGCCCGCCGCAGGGCCCCGGCCACGGCCCCGGCCATGGGTTCGTCCACCGGCTCGTCCACCGGGATGGCGAAGACCGCGAAGTCGGCCGGGCCGCCGATCGTCAGCTCCCCGTCGACCACACGGTCCAGCGGGTGCACGGTCATCCGGTCGTCCGAGAGCACGTCGAGTGGGGCATACGGGAGTGGGTCGTACGAGAGCGGGGCGTGCGGGAGCGCGTCGCCCGCCTCCTCCCACGCGCCCGGGGCCCGCACCCGTAGGCCCGAACGCGCCACCGCCGTACGTACGGAGGGCCGGGTGAACGGCCCGGTGACCGCCGTGGTGCCGTGTGCCAGCAGTCGCTGGAGCCCGCGCCGGGCGCTGGAGCCCCAGCGCGCCTCGTCCGGTGCCAGGGCGGTGAGGGCGTCCCCGGTCAGCGGCTCGGTGCCCAGTTCCCCGGCCTCGCGGGGGTCGGGGTGGTACGCCGCCTCCAGCAGCGGGACGGCCAGCGCGTGGCGCAGTCCCGGGGTCAGCAGCCCGCGCCAGCGCCGTATCCGGGCGTCCGGGCGGGTGGCGGTCAGCTCCGCCAGCG
>NZ_JBSGUP010000633.1:0-4747 GCF_053607985.1 Streptomyces sp. NPDC055078 | reverse complement strand
GACGGGCGTCGGGCCTTCAGGCGCCGGAGTGGACCACGGCGCCCGGCAGCGGTGCCGCGTACATGGCGCAGAAGCACCGAGCGCGGCCGGTGTGTGCGCGGCCGGTGTGTGCCGGGGGCCGCGGCTACCGAGGCGCCAGTTTCCCGCGCCACCCGATCAGCTGGGACAGCGACCTCGCCAGGCCGAGCACGACCTCGCGGACCTCCGCGGGATCGTGGTCGTCCTCCCGCGCGTTGACGACGCACGCCGACGCCACCACGACGCCCTCGGCGTTGCGCACGGGAGCGGCGGTCGCCGTCGTCGTCGTGGTGATGTCATGGTCCGTGGTCACGAGACCCGCGCTTCTCGTCCGCTCAAGTGTGGTGTGCAGCGCGTCGGGGTCGCCGATGACGGTCTCGTCGTCGTCAACGGCCGTGAAGTGGCGTACGTACGCATCGCTGAACTCGTCCGGGGCGAAGGCCAGCAGGACCAGTCCCCGGGCGCCGATGTGCAGGGGATAGGGGCGGTAGGTGTTGGCGTAGGAGAGGCTCGGGATCGGCCGGCGCGGCTCGACGCTCGCGATCGCGATGGAGGCGTACGCGTCGCGCTCGGTGAGCTGGACGAATCCGCCGACACGGTCGGACGCGGTGCGCATCAGCGGCTCGCCCGTGTGGAAGAGAGGGTGTTCACTCAGGTAGGACGACCCGATCGCGAACAGCCTGCGACCTACGTAATGCAGTCCCGTGGCCTCGTCCCGCCGTACGAATCCGTGTTCGCGGAGGTAGGCCAGGGTGCGGTGGGCCGTCGCCCACTTCGATGAGGTGCGTTCGGCCAGCTCCGTGGCCCGCATCGGCTTCTCGGCGAGATATTCGAGCATCTGCATGGCCCGATGCATGCTCTGCATCGAGCTGGAGGTAGCTGAGCGAGCCGTATCGCCACTTTCGAACATCGCCAGAATGTACCACGCGCCGTACCACGGCCGGTCGTCCGATCCGGCCCCGCGACAGGGGTGTCCACCCGTGTGGAGTGCGCCCCTTCACGGCCCGCGCCGACCCGGTGGCGGGGTTCCCTCGGGCCGGGCGGGCCCGGCCTCGGCGCGGCGGCCGGGCGCCGCCAGCAAGCTGCCGGGCTGGGCCGGGCTCGGGCCGACAAGGCTGTTACGTATTGACGTCAGATGTCGCGAGAAT
Source organism: Streptomyces sp. NPDC055078 (assembly GCF_053607985.1). Lineage (NCBI taxonomy): Bacteria > Bacillati > Actinomycetota > Actinomycetes > Kitasatosporales > Streptomycetaceae > Streptomyces > Streptomyces sp. NPDC055078. The sequence goes on along the minus strand of NZ_JBSGUP010000633.1, from coordinate 3,581 downwards.
GTTAAGCTCCTGGAGTGGAACACGATCTCTGGACTGCCGTCCCGGTGGCGGCCGCCCTGCTGAAGGGCCGGTCACGGTCCACGAGGCATCAACCGCGGAGCCCGGACAGCACGCTTCCGGTGCCGCCACGGGACAAGGAGCTGACGTATGCGGGACCTGAACCACATCGTGTCGACGCGGTCAGCGGAGGGCGTCCAGGTCTGGACGATGACCGCGCCTCCCGTCAACGCGATCGACCCGGACTTCATCAGTGCGCTCAACGCGCGCTATGACGACGCCGTCGCCGACCCGGAGGTCGCCGCGGTCGTCCTCACCAGCGGGCTGCCGGTCTTCTCGGCCGGGGCCGACGCCTCCTGGATGGCCGGGACGGTCGCCGCGCACGGGCTGGATCACCTTCTCGCGGAGTTCAACCGGACCATGGACGCCTTCCGCGAGCTGTGTCTGCGGCTGCGCCGCGGCCCGCTGCTCACCGTCGCCGCGATCGGCGGCCACTGCCTCGCGGGCGGCCTGGAGCTGGCAGCCGCATGCGACCTCCGATTCGTCGCGGACCGCGACCGGCTGCGGATCGGCGCCCCCGAGATGGAGCTGTTCGGGGTACTGCCGAGCGGTGGGGGCGGCGCCCAGTATCTGAGCCGGCTGATGGGCCCCTCCCGCGCCCTGCACTTCATGCTGCACGCCCAGCCGGTCACCCCCCGCCGGGCGGCCGAACTGGGTCTGGCCGATGTGCTGTGCGAGCCGGACGAACTGCTCACGGCCGCGGAGGACTTCGCGGTCACCGCGGCGCGGCGGGCCGGGCGCGTGGGCCTCTCGGCGGCCAGACGCGCCGTGTTCACCGGCCGTGAACTGCCCCTGGCCGAGGCACTCGACCTCGACCACTCCCTGCACTGGGACGCGATGAGACGAGGGAACTTCCTGCCCGGCGTCGAGTCCTTCACCAAGAAGTTCGGATCGGGGTCATGAACGCCCCGGCGATCACCGGTGAGGGGGAGGCCCCGGCGATCATCGGCACGGGCATGACGCCCTTCGGCAACCACCTGGGCCGCACTCTGAAGTCCCTGGGCGCGGAGGCCGTGGACGCGGCCCTGCGGGACGCCGGGCTGGAGAAGACCGACCTGGACATGGCGTTCGTGGCCAACGCGATGGCCTCCGTGGTCACCGGTCAGGTCAGTGTCGTCGGCCAGACGATCCTGCGCGACATGGGAATGACCGGACTCCCCGTGTTCAACGTCGACAACGCCTGCGCCGGATCGTCGTCCGCACTCGCCCTGGCCTGCCAGGCGGTCCGCTCCGGCGAGGCGGACACCGTGCTCGTCCTCGGCGTGGAGAAGCTCTGCAGCGAGGACCGGACACTCACCTACCGAGCGCTGAACGGTGCCGCCGACATCGATGTCCTGCGCCGTTCCGGTATCGACCCGGGCAGGGAGAGCGTCTTCGTCACGGCGGTGTACCCGCCGAGGCTCGCGGCGTACGCGGCACGGCACCGGCTCACCGCCGGGACACTGGCCCGGATCAGCGTCAAGAACCGGCGCCATGCGGCGGACAACCCGCTCGCCCAGTACCGCGAGCCGCTGACCGTGGAGAAGGTGCTCGCCTCCCGGCCGGTCGCGGAACCGGTCCGCGCGCTGATGTGCGCGCCCATCGGCGACGGCGCCGCAGCGGTGGTGGTGACCAGGGAACGCGATGTCACCCCCGCGCACTCGCCGGTATGGGTACGTGCCTGCGCGATCGGGATGGGCGGAGTGGTGGACGGCCGGTCCGCGCTGAGCCGGGTCGCGGACCGTGCCTACCGGCGCGCGGGTGTCGGACCCGGCTCCATCGATGTGGCGGAGACACACGACTCGATCTCGTTCAACGAACTGCTGGCCTACGAGGAACTCGGATTCTGCGGCCCGGGCGAAGGCTCCGACCTGGTGGCCGGGTCCGTCACCACCCTCGGCGGCCGGCTCCCCGTCAACACCAGCGGCGGCCTGGAGTCGCGCGGCCACCCGGTCGCCGCCACCGGACTGGCTCAGATCGCCGAACTGGTCGCGCAACTGCGCGGCGACGCGGCGGCCCGGCAGGTGCCCGGCGCCCGCTGGGCACTCGCCGAGAACGCCGGCGGGCTGGCACTCGACGACACCGCGGCGATCGCCGTGACGATCCTGGAGGGGCGGGGCGGGAAATGAACACGGGACACGCGAACACGGGACGCGAGAACACGGGACGCGAGAGCACGGCGAACGGAAGCACCGGGAACGCGAACCCCGGGAACGCAAACCCCCGACAGGCGGCCACCGGACAGGCGGGCACCGGACGCGAGAACACCTCGAACGGGCACACCGGAGACCGGGACGCCCGCTGTGAAGTGGCCATCATCGGTTTTGGTCCGGTCGGCATGGCCATGGCGGGCCTGCTGGGCAGGCGCGGCATCCGGGTCCTCGTGGCGGAGAAGTCCACCGAGGTCTTTCCGCTGCCCCGCGCCGCGCACATCGACCACACCGGCCTGCGCACACTCCAGGAACTCGGCTGCCTGGACGAACTGCTGCCCCGGATGATCCCCAACCGCGGCCTCGCCCTGGTCGACGCCTCGCTGCGCAGGCTGGTCCAGGTGCCGGGCGACCAGGGAAGCGCCTCCGGGCTGCCCGCCAGCATGTACTTCTACCAGCCCGAGTTCGACCGCGCCCTGGAGCGTGCCGTCACCGCGATGGAGAGCGTGGAGGTGCGCCGCGGCCTGGAGATGACGTCCCTGACACCCGGCCCCGGCGGTGTCACTGCCGACTGCCTCGACCACACGACCGGCGAGACGGTACGGATCGAGGCCGACTGGCTCATCGGCTGCGACGGAGCGGCCAGCCCGGTCCGCCAGGCCATCGGCATCACGCTGGACAGCCTGGGCTTCGACGAGGAATGGCTCGTCCTCGACCTGGTCGACCGGCTGGGGCGCGAGGACCTCCTCGCCGAGGCGATACAGGTCTGCGATCCGCGCCGCCCCTATGTGGCCAACCCGATGCCCGGGGGACGCTACCGGGCCGAGTTCATGCTGCTGCCCGGTGACGATCCGGCGGCCCTGCGGGAACGCGCCTCCCTGGACCGGCTGCTGGCCCCCCTCTTCCCGGAACTGCGGTTCGACATCGAACGCAGCGCCGTCTACACCTTCCACGGGCTGAGCGCCCGGTCCTGGCGTACGGGCCGCGTCCTGCTCGCGGGCGACGCGGCGCACCAGATGCCCCCGTTCCTGGGCCAGGGCATGTGCTCAGGGCTCCGGGACGCCTCGAACCTGGCCTGGAAGCTCGCCAGGGTCCTGCGCGGCAGGATGCCCGCGGCCCTGCTGGACACCTACGAGGCCGAGCGGGCCCCGCATGTGCGCAGCGTGGTGGAGTCCGCCGTCGAGTTCGGCCGGTTCGTGAGCATCAGTGACCCGGACGAGGCCGCCGAGCGCGACCGGCGGCTGCTCTCGGGGGAGAACTCCAGTCCGCTGCGGTTCCAGCTGCCGTCCCTGCCACCGGGGCCCCTCGTCCACGGGGGCGGGGGATCCCTCTTTCCCCAGCCGACGCTGGCGGGGGGCGCCCGGCTGGACGACGAGGTCGGCGACCGGTTCCTCG
>NZ_JBSGUP010000632.1:0-4753 GCF_053607985.1 Streptomyces sp. NPDC055078 | reverse complement strand
GCCCGTACCCGGGCGATGACTGCCCCCACAGGGGCTACCCGGTGCTCCCGGCGAGGCGGCCGTGCGGGCCAACGGCTTCCCGCGGGCCGACTCCCTCAGCGAGACCGGCAGCACGCGGGCGCGGCTCCCCGACGGGAGGTTTCTCGGCGAGACCGGCCGGCTGCGGGGGGCGACTCCCCGCCGGGCGGCCACCTGGCGCTCCCGCTCCCCGCGAGCGCTCGCACGCGGGGACCGACTTCCCCGGCCGGAGGCCACCTGGCGCTCGCGCGACGGGCAGCACACGGCCACCAACCCAGCCGGAGGCTACTTCGCGTTCTCCGCGAGGCCGAGCGCGTACTCCGGCCACCACTCGCCCGCCTTGGGCCCGCCCTTGCAGTCGCCGTCCGACTCACCCGGGCGCTTGATCCACAGATAGGCGTCCACCAGCGGATCACCGGTCTTGGTGGTGGGCACCTCGCCGAGCGCGCGGCCGGGCGGGTTGCACCAGTTCTCCTTGGGGTCGCCGTCGGTGTACGGGCCGTTGCCGTTGCGGCTGGTGTCGATGACGAAGGGCTTGCCGCCGATCTTCGCGGAGAGCTTCTTGCCGAACTCCTTGCTCGCGGCGGTCGGATAGAAGTTGGAGACATTGACGGAGAAGCCGTCGGCCTTGTCGACTCCGGCCCGCCGCAGCGGCTCGTAGAGCGCGTCGGGCTGCGACCAGCCGGCATTGCCCGCGTCCAGATAGACCTTGGTGTTCGGCTGCTGCTTCAGCCGCTCGACCGCGCCCTTGAGCAGGGCGTACCGCTCCTCGTGGAACTCCTGGGGCGTACAGCTGTCGACCAGGTGCAGCACCGCGTCCGGCTCCAGGATCACCGTGGCGGGCCGGTCCCCGATGCCCTTGGCCACCTGGTCGACCCAGTCGCGGTAGACGTTTCCGTCGGCAGCGCCGCCCTGGGAGAACTGTCCGCAGTCGCGGTGCGGGATGTTGTAGAGCACCAGCAGCGCGTCCCGGTCGGCCTTGGCCGCCGCCTCGGTGAGCTTCCTGGTCTCCTGCTCGGCATCGTCGGGAAGGATCCACTGGGCGACCGGCTGCCCGGCTATCTTCTGGATCTGCTCGGCCTTCTTGTCGTCGCCGGCCTTACGGTATTCGGCGACCTGCCGGGCCGCGTTCCCCTCGGGGTTGACCCAGTACGGGTCGGTCTCCTTGGGCTGCTGGCGCACCTTCGCCTGCTCGTCCTTGCCGCCGCCGTCGCCTTCGCCGCCGCCGTTCCCGTCGGAGGTGCAGCCTGCGAGCAGCAGCACCGCCGCCCCCGCCAGTCCCGCCACGGCACGCCCGTTCCGACTCCCGTACATTTCGCATCCCCCTTGGCCGTACTGATCCGAGGCCGTCCTTGAGCCTCCCCGCCCCTGGACAAGACCGGTCGAATCCATCCTGGCACACACCGGTCACGGCACCACGAGAACTGCCTCACTTCCTGAACCGGCACAAACGGAGGGCGACCGGGCCGCGACACGGTGTCATACGCGCACCGGACCCGGCCCGTTCACCACCTGGAGCGGCGAGACCTGATGGCCCGGTCACCCCGGGGCCGCTGCCGCCGCCGGGCCCTTCACGGCCGTGAGATACGCGGAGACGACGACATTGGCCGTATAGCTGCCGCTCTCGCGGTCGAAGGTCCCGCCGCAGGTGATCAGCCGCAGCTCCGCCCGCCCGGCCACGCGCTGCCCGTAGACCTTGCGCGCGTCGAAGCGGTCCCGCCCGAAGACCCGTACATCGTCGACGGTGAACTCGGCGACCGAGCCGTCGGTCCTGCCCACCCGCACCTTCGCGCCGGGGCGCACGGCGCTCAGACCGTAGAAGACGGCTCGTTCGGTCTTGGTGTCCACATGGCCGACCAGCAGGGACGCTCCCGGTGCGCCCGGCTGTGTACCGCCGCGGTACCAGCCGACCGTCTGAGCCGTCGCGTACGGCGGCGGGTCGATCGCGCCCGACGCGTCCAGGCCGCGCGGGACGACGGGGGCGGCGACCCCGATGGAGGGGATGTCCACCCGGCGGGGTCTCGCGGGCTTCACCGGGGTGTGGGCGCGCGGCAGCGGCACCGCGAGGGGCCGTCCCACCGCGGCGACATCGCCGGTGGTGGGCGCGGAGTTGCCGCCGGGGCCGCCCGCGGCGTCACGGCCCCAGCCCCAGAGCCCGAGCAGCAGCACCGCGCAGACCACTCCGGTGAGCAGCCTGCCGATCCCGGTCCCGGTACATCCTTCCGCGGACGACATCTCAGTCGGTGCCCGTACGACGGCGGCGGCGCGCGCTGCGGAAGGCCACGGCGACCGCCGCAACGCCCGCGAGCACCAGCCCGATCACCGTGTGCGGGGTGCCGGGACCCGCGCTGTCGGCGCCGTCGCCGTGTCCGGCCGCGAGGGCCGCCGTACCGCCGCCGCCCGCCCGGACGGGCGCGGTGGGCGCCGCCCCGGACCCCCAGCCCGATGAGCCGGCCGATGAGCCGGCGCCGGCTCCCCTGCCCTGCGAGACGGTCGAGTCGCCCGAGCCGCCCGGCACCCGGATCACGCCGTTCGTACTGTGCCCGTGGCCGTCACAGATGATGATGACGGGGTAGCTGCCGGAGGCGCCTGGCTTGACCTCGGCCCGTGCGACCAGTTCGCCCCCCTTCCCCTGGGCGCCCCCGCCGCCGGAGCGCGGATAGAGCTGCGCGCCCGCGGCGAACGCCCTGGTCTTGGCGGCCCCGGTGGCCGCCTCGCAGCCCCGGACCCGGATCTCCACCTCATCCCCGATTCCGGCGCTGGCCGGGCTGACCGTCACGGTGACGGAGTCATGGGCGTACGCGGCGGTGGCCGCGGGCGCCAGAACGAGCGCGGCGGGTGCCACGGTGAGTACGACGGCCGCGCCTACGACACGGAGAGCAATCGATCTGCGACGCATAGTGAACCTCCTGGTACCGAAAGATTCACGTGTGCGCGACCGATCCGCATCCGCAGGCGCGACCGGCTCAATGGCGTCCCTCGCCGACCTGCCCCGATGCGCGGATGGCAGGGTGACGGCGGACGCCGTTGGAGTGGCGGGACGCGCGGGCAGCGGCCGGGCCACGGGACGACAGCGAGGGGACCGACCGTCGGCACGGTCTTAAGACAGCCGTCGGCGGCACACTGGCCGGACGGGCGTCCACGCAGTCGTCAGATCCGCTCGACGAGGTCCGCGATCGAGTCGACCACGGTGGACGGGCGGAACGGATAGCGGTCGATGTCGACGGGGGTCGTCACCCCGGTCAGTACCAGGAACGTCTCCATGCCCGCCTCAAGCCCGGCCAGGACGTCCGTGTCCATCCGGTCCCCGATCATCGCGCTGGTCTCGGAGTGCGCGCCGATGGCGTTCAGCCCGGTACGCATCATCAGCGGGTTCGGCTTGCCCGCGAAGTACGGGTCCTTGCCGGTCGCCTTGGTGATCAGCGCGGCCACCGAACCGGCGGCGGGCAGCGGCCCCTCCGTGGACGGACCCGTCTCGTCCGGGTTGGTGCAGATGAACCTGGCCCCACCGCTGATCAGCCGGATCGCCTTGGTGAGGGCTTCGAAGCTGTACGTACGGGTCTCGCCGAGCACCACATAGTCGGGGTCGTGGTCGGTGAGCACATACCCGATGTCGTGCAGGGCGGTGGTCAGCCCCGCCTCGCCGATGACATACGCCGTACCGCCCGGCCGCTGGTCGTCCAGGAACTGGGCGGTGGCGAGCGCGGAGGTCCAGATGTTCTCCACCGGCACGGCCAGGCCCATCCGGGCGAGCCGGGCGTGCAGATCGCGCGCGGTGTAGATGGAGTTGTTCGTCAGCACCAGGAAGGGCTTGCCGGTGTCCCGGAGCTTCCTGAGGAACGCGTCGGCGCCGGGGATCGGCACACCCTCATGGATCAGGACTCCATCCATGTCGGTGAGCCAGGATTCGATCGGCTTGCGCTCTGCCATCAGAGGGGGCTCCTGCCGTGCGCGGCGTACGGATACGCGGGGTGCGGGGGCGCCGGAGGCACGGCACTGTGTCACCCCGGCACCAACAGCCTACGGGCTGCCCCGTCACCACTGACCGGCGCGAGTCCCCGGTCGGCGCGAGTCCCCGGCGGGTGGGAGTCCCTGACCGGAGCGAGTCCCCGGCCGACGCGAGTCCTGACCGGTGCGAGTCCCTGTCCGCCGGTCCCGGTATGTCTCGCTTCCCGCCGTCGCCCTCAGGGGCGGCCGGAGTTCAGCCTCCTCGACACCAGCGCCAGGACCCCCGCGCCGAGCAGGACCGTACCGAGGGCGGCGCCGAGGCGGAACGGGGAGACGCTGCCGGTGGTGGCGAGTTCGTCGCGGCCGGCGGTGGCTCCGGGGCCGTGTTCGCCGGGGACGGTGAAGTGGTGGTCGCCGGACTCGCCGACCCAGTCGCCGTCGTCGCCCCGGCGCTGGACGATCGCCGCGTTGACCGTGACCTCGTTGGCCGGGGTGCCGGCGGCGAGCGCGAGCCGGACCCGGACGGTGACGGTGGAACGCGCGGGCACGGCGAAGCCACGGCCGGCCCGGGAGCTGTCGCCGGGATCACCCGGCTCGCCGTCGAGGACCGCGACCACCTCGTCCTCGGTGGTGGTCTCCAGAACCGAGGGCCGCCAGCGCGAGGCGCCCTCGTCGTAGAACTCCACCCTCAGCCGGGCCGGGGTGAGCCCCGGTTCGGCTCCGGCGAAGACGATCACGGGGTGGACATCGCGGCAGGCCCGGTCGGTGGTGTTGGTGAGATCCACCG
>NZ_JBSGUP010000631.1:0-4757 GCF_053607985.1 Streptomyces sp. NPDC055078 | reverse complement strand
CCGCTTGCGGGCCTTGTCATAGCGGGCCTGCCAGCGGCGGCGGCCTTCCTCGATCGCGTCAGCGTTCATACCTTCCAATTTACTAGGACGTCCTAGTAAATGTCGATGGGTACACGCTGCGTCAGCAGCGCGTACCGGAAAGTCAGGCTTGTGCCGTCGCCCGGTTACCGTCCGTGATCAGCGAACGGACCTCACGGGAGATCTTCGGCTCGACGAAGAAGGAGGCCACCGGGATACAGCCCGCGGCCAGCACCCACAGCAGCTTGCCGAACGGCCACTTCGCCTTGGAACCGAGATCGAAGGCGAAGATCACATAGATGATGAACAGAACGCCGTGGATCTGGGAGATCAGCATCGTATCGCCGGTGTCGAAGCCGTACTTCATCACGATGGCCCCGGTGAACACGAGCAGCCAGACGGCGGTGATGTACGCCATCACCCGGTAGCGGGTCAAGACGGTCTGTTTCATGGCACCGAGCGTATCCGGGAGCCCGGCGGGTCCCAGCGGCGGGTCTCGGCCGCCCCGCGCCTCCGGCCCGGGCCCGGGGCCTCCCGGGCGCCCACGCGGATTCAGGTCCGACCGGCCCACCGGTCCGCCCTCAACCGCCGGACAGGCTGGAGGTGGCGGGAATCGCCGGACAGGCTGGAGGTGACGGGAATCGCCGGACAGGCTGGAGGTGGCGGGCGGATCAGCCTCGCCGACTCCAGGATGCCTGTCCGGGGCAGGGCTCGGTCAGGGCGTGCTGTCGAAGTCCTGGGCCGAGACCCGCAGCGGGCGCAGCATCGCGAAGATCTCGGCGCACTCCTCCGCGTCGTACGCCCCGAGCCCGAAGTCCATCTCCATCAGATCGCGGGTGGCCGCCTCGACCACCTCACGCCCCTTGTCGGTGATGGAGGCGAGGGTTCCGCGTCCGTCGTTGGGGTTGGGCCGCTTGTCGACCAGACCGGACCGCACCAGCCGGTCCACGGTGTTGGTCACCGAGGTCGGGTGGACCATGAGCCGTTCGCCGATCTTGGACATGGGCAGCTCACCCGCCTTGGAGAAGGTGAGGAGCACCAGCGCCTCGTAGCGCGCGAAGGTCAGTCCGTACGGCTTGACGACGGCGTCGACCTCGGCGAGCAGGATCTGGTGCGCCCGCATGATCGAGGTGATCGCGGCCATCGAGGGGACGGGTCCCCAGCGCTGCTGCCACAACTCGTCGGCGCGCGCGATGGGATCGAAGGGGAGGCTGAGCGGCTTGGGCACGGCTCCGACCCTACCGACTGGTCATTTGGACGGTCCGACCCGTCTCGCCCCTCGGTCGTACGGACGAGGCCACCGTTACGCGCTGACCGTGCCCTCGCGGCGGGCGCGGGAGGCGATCACCTCGTCGTCGGCGGCGCGCTTGAGCTTGCGCTCGGCCACAAAACCGCCGAAGGGGAGCACCGAGAGGATGAAGTACAGCGCCGCCGTCTTGAGATTCCACTTGGTGCGGTTCCAGGCGTCCAGCCAGAACAGCACATAGATGACGAAGAGAACTCCGTGGATCATCCCCAGAGCCGGGACCGCGTTGAAGTCCGTGGTGCGCTTCAGCACCGAGGCGATCATCAGCAGGATGAAGGAGACGGCCTCCGGCGCGGAGACCAGGCGGAGGCGGTGGAGGGACGATGCGGTCTTGATGTCCACGGAGGCACCTTCGATGGGAGTCGATCTTGTGAACGCGCTCACAAGCGCTCGCTCATTCTGCCAGCCTCCTTTACCAAGCCTTGGTCCGGGGTGGACATCGACGCGCGGGCGGCCTGTCCTCCCCGGCGCGCGGGCGGTTACCGTCGCTCCGTGGCAATGTTCCGGCTCCAGGGGAGCAAAGTGCTCGCGGTCGACATGACCGGCGACGCCGTCAAAGCGAAGAACGGGTCGATGGTCGCCTACGACGGCCAGATGGCCTTCAAGAAGCTGTCCGGGGGTGGCGAGGGCATCCGGGGGATGGTCACCCGCCGGCTGACCGGCGAGCAGATGACCCTGATGGAGGTGAAGGGTCAGGGCACCTGCTTCTTCGCCGACCGCGCCTCCGAGATCAACCTCGTCGGTCTGCGGGGCGACAAGCTGTATGTCGAGTCGAGCAATCTGCTCTGTGTGGACGCGGGGCTGCGCACCGGCACCAGCTTCACCGGGCTGCGCGGCGGCGCGACGGGCAACGGTCTGTTCACCACCACGATCGAGGGCAGCGGCCAGGCGGCGATCATGTCCGACGGCCCGGCGGTGCTGCTGCGGGTGACCCCGCAGTACCCGCTCTGTGTGGACCCCGGCGCGTACGTCGCCCACCAGGGAAACCTCCAGCAGAACTTCCAGTCCGGGGTGACCTTCCGCACCTTCCTGGGCGAGGGCGGCGGCGAGGCGTTCCAGATCCGGTTCGAGGGCGATGGGCTCGTCTATGTCCAGCCCAGTGAGCGCAACACCGTCGGAGGGGACGTCTGACATGCCCTTCCGTGAGATCAACTCCAGGATGATCGAGGCGACGATCGCCCCCGGGCAGCGGCTGTTCAGCCAGCGCGGCGCGATGCTCGCGTACCAGGGCGAGGTCTCCTTCACCCCCAACACCCAGGGCGGCCAGGGCGGTATCGCCTCGATGATCGGCCGCCGGGTGGCGGGCGAGGCGACCCCGCTGATGACGGTCGACGGCAATGGCACGGTGCTGTTCGGCCACGGCGGCCATCACATCCAGATCATCAACCTCACCGGTGACACCCTCTATGTCGAGGCGGACCGGCTGCTCGCGTTCGACGGGACGCTGGAGCAGGGCACGATGTTCATGGGCTCGCAGGGCGGGGTCATGGGCATGGTGCGCGGCCAGATGACCGGGCAAGGGCTCTTCACCACCACCCTCCGGGGGCATGGCGCGGTCGCGGTGATGGCGCACGGCGGGGTGATCGAGCTGCCGATCGCCCCGGGGCGCACGGTCCATGTGGACCCCCAGGCGTATGTCGCGCACCACGGCGACGTACGCAACAAGCTCTCCACCGCACTGGGCTGGCGCGACATGGTGGGGCGCGGCTCGGGCGAGGCGTTCCAGCTTGAGCTGAGCGGCAGTGGCGCGGTGTATGTCCAGGCATCGGAGGAGAAGCTGTGAGCACACCTGTGGTCTTCGATCCGATGACCCTGCCGAGTGACGACAATGTCAACCCGTACACCTTCTGTGTGGAATTGAAGGGCGGCCAGTGGTTCCTGCAGAAGGGCAAGATGATCGCCTATTACGGGCGGATCGACTTCAACGGGATCGGCCACGGCCGGTTCGACCGGCTGCTGCGGACCTCGTTCCACTCACCGCTGCACGCGAGTGACTGGGTGGTGGCCGAGGGCAGCGGCAAGATGCTGCTCGCGGACCGCGCGTTCGATGTGAACTCCTTCGACCTGGACGACGGGAATCTGACCATCCGGTCCGGGAACCTGCTGGCCTACCAGCCGACCCTGGCGCTGAAGCAGTCGATCGTGCCGGGCTTTCTGACCCTGATCGGTACGGGGAAGTTCGTCGCCGCGTCGAACGGTCCCGTGGTGTTCATGGAGCCCCCGATCCGGGTGGATCCGCAGGCGCTGGTGGGGTGGGCGGACTGCCCGTCGCCGTGCCATCACTACGACCACGGCTATATGACCGGGGTGATGGGCGGGCTGCGGGCGATCACCGGGCTCGGCGGGGCGTCCGGGGAGGAGCACCAGTTCGAGTTCGTCGGAGCCGGAACCGTACTCCTCCAGTCCACCGAAACGCTGATGGCGGAAACCGCGACCGGCGCCGCGCCGCAGCAGGCGGGGGTCCCCGGCGGTGGGCACGGAGCGCCAGGTCAGCGAGGGTCCGGCCCCCGGCTGCCCGGGCAGCTGGGGGACATGACCCGGCGCTTCGGCCTGTGAGCGGTACTCTGCGGGCCGTGACGTCGAACGCCTGACCCCCAGTACGCTGCGTCCACCGTGCCGATTCCCACCGGTTGCGGGCGATGTCCGCCCCCACCGGAGAACCGGGCGTCACACGTACGACTTCGTCCGTCTTTCAACTTCTTAGGTAGAATCCATATATGGAGACAGAGACGGCCACTCGCTGGCTGACCGATGACGAGCAGCGCACCTGGCGCACTCACCTGGACGTCAGCCGGCTGCTGATGCACCAGCTCGAAAAGGATCTTCAGCCGTTCGGCCTGACCAACAACGACTACGAGATCCTGGTCAATCTGTCGGAGTCGGCGGAACTGCGGATGCGGATGAGCGACCTGGCCGCGGCCACGCTCCAGTCCAAGAGCCGCCTCTCCCACCAGATCACCAGGATGGAGAACGCCGGTCTGGTCCGGCGGGAGAACTGCGAGTCCGACCGGCGGGGGCTGTACGCGGTCCTCACGGAGCAGGGGCAGGAGACGATGCGGAAGGTCGCGCCGCACCATGTCGCGTCCGTACGCAAGCACTTCATCGACCTGATGTCGCCCGAGGCGCTGACCGACCTGCGCGAGTCCCTGTCCCCGGTCGCCACCCACCTCCGCGGCCACCGCGCCAAACCCTGACCGCCCCGGCCGCGCCCGCCGCACCGGACAACCGGGACACCCAAACCCAGCCCGCGCACCGGACAACCGGGACACCCAAACCCAGCCCGCCGCGCGCGACGACCGGGGTACCTCAACCCAGCCCGTCCGGCGCGCCCAACAACCGGGACACCCAAACCCAGCCCGCCGCGCCCGACGACCGGGGTGCGCAAAACACGCCCGGCCGGCGTTTGAGGACGGACCCGTGCCCCGGACAGCCC
>NZ_JBSGUP010000630.1:0-4765 GCF_053607985.1 Streptomyces sp. NPDC055078 | reverse complement strand
GGGCGGGTGTGGGGGTGGGGGGGCGGCCCCCCCGCCGGCGCCCCCCCCCCCACGACCCGTGTCCTGGCCCGGTGGTTTCCGCGCGTGTGCATTTGTTTTGACCGCAGCCCATGCGGTAGGTACGCTCTGACCTTGTGCCTGGGGTGTGCCTGGGCTCGTGTGCGTGTCCTCAACCGCATGGCGAGTCCGGACCACGGCCACCGCAATCTGCGCCCTCTCCGCTTTCACAGTGGGGGCCTCGCAGCTTCGACACACCCGACCGCGTGGGTCGGCGATGTTCCAGGTTAGTTTCACTGAACGGCACACAGAAACCGGAGAAGTAGTGCCTACGATCCAGCAGCTGGTCCGGAAGGGCCGGCAGGACAAGGTCGAGAAGAACAAGACGCCCGCACTTGAGGGTTCCCCTCAGCGCCGTGGCGTCTGCACGCGTGTCTTCACGACCACCCCGAAGAAGCCGAACTCGGCCCTGCGTAAGGTCGCGCGTGTGCGTCTGACCTCCGGGATCGAGGTCACGGCCTACATTCCGGGTGAGGGACACAACCTGCAGGAGCACTCCATTGTGCTCGTGCGCGGTGGCCGTGTGAAGGACCTGCCGGGTGTTCGTTACAAGATCATCCGCGGTTCGCTCGACACCCAGGGTGTCAAGAACCGCAAGCAGGCCCGCAGCCGCTACGGCGCCAAGAAGGAGAAGTAAAGATGCCTCGTAAGGGCCCCGCCCCGAAGCGCCCGGTCATCATCGACCCGGTTTACGGTTCTCCTCTGGTGACGTCGCTCATCAACAAGATCCTTCTGAACGGCAAGCGCTCCACCGCCGAGCGCATCGTCTACGGCGCCATGGAGGGCCTCCGCGAGAAGACCGGCGCAGACCCGGTCATCACGCTGAAGCGCGCGCTGGAGAACGTCAAGCCGTCCCTTGAGGTCAAGTCCCGCCGGGTCGGCGGTGCCACCTACCAGGTGCCGATCGAGGTCAAGCCCGGCCGTGCCTCCACCCTCGCGCTGCGCTGGGTCGTCGGCTACTCCCGCGCCCGCCGCGAGAAGACCATGACCGAGCGCCTCACGAACGAACTGCTCGACGCCTCGAACGGCCTCGGCGCTTCGGTCAAGAAGCGTGAGGACACGCACAAGATGGCCGAGTCCAACAAGGCCTTCGCGCACTACCGCTGGTAGTCGCTACCCACATCGAGACCGAGAGAAGACTGAGCCATATGGCCACCACTTCGCTTGACCTGGCCAAGGTCCGCAATATCGGGATCATGGCCCACATCGACGCGGGCAAGACGACGACCACCGAGCGCATCCTGTTCTACACCGGTGTGAGCTACAAGATCGGTGAGGTCCACGACGGCGCCGCCACGATGGACTGGATGGAGCAGGAGCAGGAGCGCGGGATCACCATCACGTCCGCCGCGACGACCTGCCACTGGCCGCTGGACGACGTCGATCACACGATCAACATCATCGACACCCCGGGCCACGTCGACTTCACCGTCGAGGTGGAGCGTTCGCTCCGCGTCCTCGACGGCGCCGTGACCGTGTTCGACGGTGTCGCCGGTGTCGAGCCGCAGTCCGAGACCGTCTGGCGTCAGGCGGACCGCTACGGCGTGCCGCGTATCTGCTTCGTCAACAAGCTCGACCGCACCGGTGCCGAGTTCCACCGCTGTGTCGACATGATCAGCAGCCGCCTGGGCGCGACGCCGATCGTGATGCAGCTGCCGATCGGCGCCGAGGCCGACTTCAAGGGCGTCGTCGACCTCGTCACCATGAAGGCGTTCGTCTGGTCCGCCGAGGCGACCAAGGGCGAGATGTACGACGTCGTCGACATCCCGGCCACGCACACCGAGGCCGCCGACGAGTGGCGCGGCAAGCTGCTGGAGACGGTCGCGGAGAACGACGAAGAGATCATGGAGCTGTACCTGGAGGGCCAGGAGCCCACCGAGGAGCAGCTGTACGCCGCGATCCGTCGTATCACCATCGCCTCCGGCAAGTCCTCGGACGTGACGGTCACCCCCGTGTTCTGCGGTACCGCGTTCAAGAACAAGGGTGTACAGCCCCTGCTCGACGCCGTCGTGCGCTACCTGCCCTCCCCCCTGGACGTCGAGGCCATCGAGGGCCATGACGTCAAGGACCCGGAGAAGGTCGTCACCCGTCGTCCGTCCGACGACGAGCCGCTGTCGGCTCTGGCGTTCAAGATCGCGAGCGACCCGCACCTGGGCAAGCTCACCTTCATCCGGATCTACTCCGGGCGCCTGAACTCCGGCACCGCGGTGCTGAACTCCGTGAAGGGCCGCAAGGAGCGCATCGGCAAGATCTACCGTATGCACGCGAACAAGCGTGAGGAGATCGACTCGGTGGGCGCCGGCGACATCGTCGCGGTCATGGGCCTGAAGCAGACCACCACCGGTGAGACGCTGAGCGACGAGAAGAACCCGGTGATCCTGGAGTCCATGGACTTCCCGGCGCCGGTCATCCAGGTCGCGATCGAGCCCAAGTCCAAGGGTGACCAGGAGAAGCTGGGTGTCGCCATCCAGCGTCTCGCGGAGGAGGACCCCTCCTTCCAGGTGCACACCAACGAGGAGACCGGCCAGACCATCATCGGCGGTATGGGCGAGCTGCACCTTGAGGTGCTGGTCGACCGGATGCGCCGTGAGTTCAAGGTCGAGGCCAACGTCGGCAAGCCGCAGGTCGCCTACCGCGAGACGATCCGCAAGGTCGTCGAGCGCGTGGACTACACCCACAAGAAGCAGACCGGTGGTACCGGTCAGTTCGCCAAGGTGCAGATCGCGATCGAGCCGATGGAGGGCGGCGACGCCTCCTACGAGTTCGTCAACAAGGTCACCGGTGGCCGCATCCCCAAGGAGTACATCCCCTCGGTGGACGCGGGCGCGCAGGAGGCCATGCAGTTCGGCATCCTGGCCGGCTACGAGATGACGGGCGTCCGGGTGACGCTCCTCGACGGTGGCTTCCACGAGGTCGACTCCTCCGAGCTGGCCTTCAAGATCGCCGGTTCGCAGGCGTTCAAGGAGGCCGCGCGCAAGGCGAGCCCCGTGCTCCTTGAGCCGATGATGGCCGTCGAGGTCACCACGCCCGAGGACTACATGGGCGATGTCATCGGTGACATCAACTCCCGCCGTGGCCAGATCCAGGCCATGGAGGAGCGGGCCGGTGCCCGGGTCGTCAAGGGCCTGGTGCCGCTCTCGGAGATGTTCGGCTACGTCGGAGACCTCCGCAGCAAGACCTCGGGTCGCGCAAGCTACTCGATGCAGTTCGACTCCTACGCCGAGGTTCCCCGGAACGTCGCCGAGGAGATCATCGCGAAGGCCAAGGGCGAGTAACTCACCCGAGTTCACGCTTTAGGCTTATCACCGGAGCCTGCTGGGGCATTTCCGTCCTTTTCGGAAGGGAATGCCCCGGGCCCCGGCATCCCAGCAAAGATCACCTGGCGCCGATGAGTAAGGCGTACAGAACCACTCCACAGGAGGACCCCAGTGGCGAAGGCGAAGTTCGAGCGGACTAAGCCGCACGTCAACATCGGCACCATCGGTCACATCGACCACGGTAAGACGACCCTCACGGCCGCCATTACCAAGGTGCTGCACGACGCGTTCCCGGACATCAACGAGGCTTCGGCCTTTGACCAGATCGACAAGGCCCCTGAGGAGCGCCAGCGCGGTATCACCATCTCGATCGCGCACGTCGAGTACCAGACGGAGTCCCGTCACTACGCGCACGTCGACTGCCCGGGTCACGCGGACTACATCAAGAACATGATCACGGGTGCCGCGCAGATGGACGGCGCGATCCTCGTGGTCGCCGCCACCGACGGCCCGATGCCGCAGACCAAGGAGCACGTGCTCCTGGCCCGCCAGGTCGGTGTTCCGTACATCGTCGTCGCCCTGAACAAGGCCGACATGGTGGACGACGAAGAGATCATGGAGCTCGTCGAGCTTGAGGTCCGTGAGCTGCTCTCCGAGTACGAGTTCCCGGGCGACGACCTTCCGGTCGTGCGCGTCTCGGCGCTCAAGGCTCTTGAGGGCGACAAGGAGTGGGGCGACTCGGTCCTCAAGCTCATGGCCGCGGTCGACGAGTCGATCCCGCAGCCCGAGCGCGATGTCGACAAGCCGTTCCTGATGCCGATCGAGGACGTCTTCACGATCACCGGTCGTGGCACCGTCGTCACCGGCCGTATCGAGCGCGGTATCCTCAAGGTCAACGAGACCGTCGACATCGTCGGTATCAAGACCGAGAAGACCACCACCACGGTCACCGGCATCGAGATGTTCCGCAAGCTGCTCGACGAGGGCCAGGCCGGTGAGAACGTCGGTCTGCTCCTCCGTGGCATCAAGCGCGAGGACGTCGAGCGCGGCCAGGTCATCATCAAGCCCGGTTCGGTCACGCCGCACACCGAGTTCGAGGCCCAGGCGTACATCCTGTCGAAGGACGAGGGTGGCCGTCACACTCCGTTCTTCAACAACTACCGCCCGCAGTTCTACTTCCGTACCACGGACGTGACCGGCGTGGTGACCCTCCCCGAGGGCACCGAGATGGTCATGCCGGGTGACAACACCGTCATGACGGTGAACCTCATCCAGCCCGTCGCCATGGAAGAGGGCCTGAAGTTCGC
This sequence comes from Streptomyces sp. NPDC055078, assembly GCF_053607985.1. Classification (NCBI taxonomy): domain Bacteria; kingdom Bacillati; phylum Actinomycetota; class Actinomycetes; order Kitasatosporales; family Streptomycetaceae; genus Streptomyces; species Streptomyces sp. NPDC055078. The sequence continues at coordinate 144 of NZ_JBSGUP010000630.1, read as the reverse complement.
CATCCGCGAGGGTGGCCGGACCGTGGGCGCCGGCCAGGTCACCAAGATCGTCAAGTAGTTCTGGCGGTCTGACCCGGCAGCTTCCCGGCCGCTCCCCGCGAGCGGCCCGTGAGCAGCACAGAAGAGGCCCCACACCTTCGGGTG
>NZ_JBSGUP010000629.1:0-4794 GCF_053607985.1 Streptomyces sp. NPDC055078 | reverse complement strand
GAGGCAGGACATCCGGGCGTACCGGCGGGCCCCGGCGGGTCGGCCGGCGGAATCACCGGCGATTCGTCGGCCGGTGACTCCTCGGTTGGTGATTCCTCGGTCGGCGATTCCTCGGCCGGCGGCGGCGCGGCCGGGGCAGCCGGACCCGGTGAAGGACCTCGCGGTGTGCTCGCCGTCGCCGCCACCTTCACCACCGACCCGTTGCGTGACGTCCTCGCCCACTGGTCACAGCGGCTGGCCCTCGGTCTGGAGATCGTGCTCACCCCGTACAACCAGGTGTTCCAGGAACTGCTCGACCCGCAGAGCACGTTCGCCGGGAACCGCCGGGGCTGCAATGCCGTACTGCTCCGGCTGGAGGACTGGCCGCCCGGCGAGGAGACCGCCGACACCGTCGAGGAGTTCGTGGCCGCCGCGCGCGGACACGCCGAGCGGAGCGGTGTGCCGCTCCTGGTGATGGTGTGTCCCTCACCGCCGGGAGCCGCGCCCGAGCGGGCGGCGGAACTGGCGGCGGCGGAGCGGCGGCTGCGTACCGCACTGGCGGACGCCGACGGCGTACATGTGGTGGGCACCGCCGACTGGAGCGGCGGCTGCGAGATCGACGGGTACCACGACGCCGCCCGGGACGAACTGGCCCACATCCCCTACACCCCGGCCGCGTGCACCGCCCTGGGCACCGGCGTGGCCCGCGCGGTCCACAGCCTGCTCGCCCCGCCCTTCAAGGCCCTGGTCCTGGACTGTGACAACACACTGTGGCACGGAGTCTGCGCGGAGGACGGCCCCGGCGGGGTCACCCTCCCGCCGGGACATCGCCGCCTCCAGGAGTGGGCCGTCGACCTGCAGGAACAGGGCGTACTGCTCTGCCTGTGCAGCAAGAACACCGAGGCCGATGTCGATGAGGTCTTCCGGCGCGGCCCCCGGATGCCGCTGCGCCCCGGCCACATCGCCGCCCGCCGCGTCGACTGGCGGCCGAAGGCCGACAGCGTCCGCGCGCTCGCGGCGGAACTGGGCATCGGGCTCGACAGTGTGGTGTTCCTCGACGACAACCCCGTCGAGACCGCCGCCGTACGAGCCGCCCATCCGCAGGTGCTGGCGCTCACCCTGCCGGCCGAGGCAGCCGCGATCCCCGGCTTTCTGGACCGGCTGTGGGCCTTCGACCGGACGGTGACGACGGATGAGGACCGGGCCAGGACAGCGGCGTACCGCGCGGGCCGGGCACGGGAGGACGCGCGCCGCGACGCACCCACCTTCGCCGACTTCATCGAGGGGCTGCGACTGCGTGTCGACGTCCACCGCGCGCGACCCGACCAACTGCGCCGGGTGGCCCAACTCACCCAGCGAACCAACCAGTTCAACCTGTCGGGCCGCCGCCGTACCGAGCCGGAGCTGCGTGCCCTGCTCGACCGCGGAGTCCGCTGCTGGGTCGCCGAGGTCGGCGACAGGTTCGGGGAGTACGGGCTGGTCGGCGCGGCCCTGACGGAGCACCGAGCGGGGCGCGGCCCGGGGACCGTCGCCCTGGACACGTTTCTGCTCAGCTGCCGAGTCCTGGGGCGGGGCGTCGAACACGCCTTCCTGGCGGCGGTCGCGCGCGCCGAGCGTGAACTGGTGGGAGACGCGGTGCTGGAGGCCACCCAGGTTCCCACGCCCCGGAACCTGCCGGTCCGTGACTTCTGCGACGCCGTCCTGGCCGAGGTGGGGGCGGAGCGCGTGGTGGCGGCTGACGGCTCCGTCGTCCACCGGGCCCCGCTCGGGCCGCTCGCCCGGATCTCCTTCCGGCCCCCCGCGCGGCCGCCGACGCCCCGGCCCGCCCCGGACCGGTCCGCACAACCGGCGCCGGACCCCGGACACGGGCGCAGGCTCGCCGCGCTGGCCGGTCTGTGCGCCCTCGGGGGCCCCGGCGGTATCGGAGCGATCGACGAGCTGCACCACCGTGTCATGGCGGCGGTCTCTCCTCGGCGGCCCGCCCCGGCGGCTGATACGCAACCGGTGGCCGGCATGGAATCGGCGCGGGGTAAGGGACCGGTACCGGGTACGGGACCGGCGGCGGTACCGGTACCGGGTACGGGACCGGCGGCGGAGAGGGCTTGGGTGGCGGGGGCGGAACAGCCCCCCTCGCCCGGCCTCCTCTCGCCCAGCCCCGACTCCAACCTCGGCCCCGACCCCGACTCCAACCCCGACCTCGACCCCGACCCCGACCCTGACTCCGACCCTGACTCCGACCCCGGTCCGCTCGCCCGCGTGTGCGAGGTGCTGGCCGGTATGGGGAACGCCGACATCGGACACCTGCGGGCGGACACCACACTGGAATCCCTGGCGCTCACGTCCCTGGAGATCGTCGACGCCACCGTGGCCCTCGAAAGGCGATTCGGGGAACTGCCGAGCACCCTGTTCTTCGAGCACCGCACCCTGGGCGCCCTGGCGGACTCCCTCCCGCGCACGCCGGACGGCGGGCCTGGACCGCGGGCGGCATCGGTACTCCCGCCCGTGGCCGGGGAGACGCCCGGTCCGGACGGCGTGGCCGTCGTCGGGATGGCGGGCCGGTACCCGGGAGCGCGGACCATCACCCGGCTGTGGCACAACCTGCTGGCGGGCGACGACGCACTGGCCGGCGATCTCGCCGGGCGCCGGGACAGACCGGTAGGCCCCGGTACCCACGGCGCCGCGCCGGGCGGACGGGCCGGTCTGCTCGACGGAGTGGCCGAGTTCGACGCGCTCTTCTTCGGCATCGCGCCGACCGAGGCGGCGACGATGGACCCCCAGCAGCGGCTGTTCCTCCAGACGGCCTACGAGGCGATCCAGGACGCCGGACACACACCGGCGAGCCTGGGACGCGACGTCGGGGTCTACGTCGGAGCGATGAGCCCCGACTATCTGATCCTCAGCGCCGACGCCGCGCTCGACGGACGCAGCCGCTACCCCAACAGCGACCTGTACCAGATAGCCAACCGGGTCTCGTACTTCTGCGACTTCACCGGCCCGAGCATGACGGTGGACACCGCCTGCTCGGCGTCCGGGGTGGCACTCCAGCTCGCCTGCGACGCCATCCGGCAGGGCACGATCGGTGCGGCCGTCGCGGGCGGTGTGCATCTGATGCTGCACCCGTCGCGGCAGACCCAGTACGGCGAACTCGGCATGCTGTCGGCCGGCGGCCGGTGCCGGCCGTTCGGCGCCGGAGCCGACGGCATCGTGCTCGGTGAGGGCGTCGGCGCGGTGCTGCTGCGTCCGCTGCGGGACGCCCTGGCCGACGGGGACCGTGTCCTCGGCGTCATCCGGGGCGCGGGAGTCAACACCGACGGCCGTACCAACGGCTTCACGGTCCCGAGTCCCGACTCCCAGGCGGCCCTTGTCTCCCGCACGCTGGAGCGGGCCGGGTTCGACCCCGCCACGATCGGCTATGTCGAGGCCCACGGCACCGGTACGCCCCTGGGCGACCCGATCGAGATCAGGGGCCTGACGGCGGCGTTCGGAGCCACGGGCGCACGCTGCCCGATCGGCAGCGTCAAGGGCAATATCGGCCATCTGGTCTCCGCAGCCGCCGTGGTGAGCCTGACGAAGGTGCTGCTCCAGTTGCGGCACGGCATCCTGGTGCCGTCTCTCCACGCCGACCGGCTCAACCCGCGTATCGACTTCGACCGCACCCCGTTCACCGTGCAGCGGGAGGCGCGCGCCTGGCCACGGCCCGACGGCGCCCCCCGGCGTGCGGTGATCAACTCCTTCGGGGCGGGCGGCGTCAATGTCCATCTCGCCGTCGAGGAGGCACCGGCGCCGTCGGTGGCCCGGCCCGCCGACGCGGACCCGGGTCACCTTGAACCGGAGCCGGAGCCGGAACTGTTCGTCCTGTCGGCCCGGGACGGTGAGAGCCTGCGGACCGTGTGCGGGCAGCTCGCGGACCATCTGCGCGGCCCGGGTGAGCACCTTCCGCTGAAGGACGTCGCGTTCACGCTGCGCGGCGGACGCGAGGCGTTCGACCACCGGGTGGCGTTCGTCGCCCGGGAGCGTGAGCGGACGGTGGAGATCCTCCACGCCCTCGCGGCGGGCGGTGCGGTGGACGGCGATGCGGTCTTCCACGGCCGGTCCGGACCTGCCGGACCTGCCGGACCTGCGGGACCTGCCGGACCTGCCGGACCTGCGGGAACGCCGACCGGACCGGCCGGAACACCGACAGGACCCGCCGGTACGCCGACCGGACCGGCCGCAGCTTCCGGCGGCGGCGCGGAGACCGCGACGGCTCCCGCGGAGCGGGGACGGCACGGCGAACCGGAGCGGCTGGAGCGGCTGGGGCGGCTCTGGGCCGGGGGCGACCGACTGGACTGGGCCGCGCTCCTGCCGCGCGGCACCGCACGGCGCGTCCCGCTGCCCACGTATCCGTTCCGGCGAACCACACACTGGCTGGCCGCACCGGCCTCCGGCCCCCCGGCCCCACCAGCTCCGGCCGGACCCGGGTCCGGTCCCGCGCGGAATCCCGGTCAGGGGGATGAGGACCACGGTGACGCGGTCACGTACTACCGGCCGTACTGGCGGCCCGCGCACCCCGGCACGGCCCGCCGCGTCGACTCGACCGTCGTGGTCCTGGGCGGCAGCGGCCGTAACGGATACGGCGGGGCGCGCGGTGTCTCCGGCGGCCACGGGGGCATCGCCGCGCTCCCCGACGACGGGCGCGGCCTGATCGTTGTCGACGTCCGGGGTCTCGACCCGGCGGGCACGGACGGCGGCGGCACCGCCGCCGGGACACCGGAACCGGCCGATCTGGCCGCGCTGGCGCGGCTGGCGGTGGCCGGCCGGCGGGCGACGTACGTC